>JBDGSZ010000025.1:0-3168 GCA_042217265.1 Haloferacaceae archaeon | reverse complement strand
TTCGACGACGACTACGAGTGGGAGCGGTCGTACGACCTCTTCCTCGACAAGCACCGGTAGGCGCCGTCCTTCGAAACCCGCCGTCCGCGGCGGGAACGGGGCGGCCGCGACGACGGCGGAATCGACCGCGTCCCGCGTGTTTCGATCCGGCGAGAGGAGTTTTTCGCTTCGCAAGGTATTTTTTCGACGGCACCAAACGGTACGTTATGCAGACCACCTCCACGGAGGGGCGGATCCTCGAAGCCCTCGAGGAGGACGCCCAGGCCTCCTACGCCGAGATCGCGGATCGGGCCGACGTCTCGAAGCCCACGGTCCGCAAGTACATCGACAAGCTGGAGGACGAGGGCGTCATCGTCGGGTACTCCGCCGACGTGGACCCAAAGAAGCTCTCCGGGCAGTCCATCGCGATGGTGGGCATCGACGTGGCCAGCGAGGAGTACGTCGAGGCGACGAAGGAACTGAAGCGTCTCGACGCCGTCGAGTCGCTGTACACCTCCTCCGGCGACCACATGCTGATGGCCGAGGTCCGGGCCGCCGACGGCGACGAACTGGGCGACGTCATCAGCGACGAGATACTGGGCATCGACGGCGTGACCGCCGCCCATCCCTCCTTCCTGCAGGAACGGCTCAAGTAGCGCGTTTCAGTTCCGCCCCGGCGGGGGAAGCTTCAGGTACCGCGACCGCCGACGCACGGACGTGAGCGGCGAGCGGCTCCCCGGTGCGGACCACGACGGGCCGCGGGTGGTCCTGCACGTCGACATGGACTGCTTCTACGCGTCCTGCGAGCGCCTGCGGGATCCGTCGCTCGCCGGGGAGCCCGTCGTCGTCGGGATGGGGTACGAGGAGGGCGCCGACCACGGGGCGGTCGCCACCGCGAGCTACGAGGCCCGCGAGTACGGCGTCGAGAGCGCCCAGCCCATCTCCCGGGCGCTCGACCGCCTGCCGAGGCGGGCCGACGCCGACGACCCCGAGGGAACGGGCCGCTACCTGCCCGTCGACATGGAGTTCTACGAGTCGGTCGCGGCCGACGTGAAGGCGATCCTCCACGACTGTGCCGACGCGGTGCGGGAGGTGAGCGTCGACGAGGCGTACCTGGACGTCACCGAACGCACTGGGTGGGCGACGGTCGAGGGCGGCGACCGGACGCTCGCGGAGGGGTACGCAAGGCACGTCAAGGGTCGCATCGAGCGCGAGGTGGGCGTCCCGGCGAGCGTCGGCGTCGCGCCGACGATGAGCGCCGCCAAGGTGGCGAGCGACCACGACAAGCCCGACGGCCTGGTGGTCGTCGAGCCCGGCGAGGTGCGGGACTTCCTCGCGCCGCTCCCCGTCGAGGCGGTCCACGGCGTCGGGCCCGTGACCGCGGAGGAGCTCGCGGGGATGGGCATCGAGACGGCGGGCGACCTCGCCGCGGCGGACCCGGCGGCGCTCCGCGACCGGTTCGGGTCGCGCGGGGAGACGATGTACGAGCGGGCGCGGGGCGAGGACGACCGCGAGGTGAC
Source organism: Haloferacaceae archaeon (assembly GCA_042217265.1). Classification (GTDB taxonomy): domain Archaea; phylum Halobacteriota; class Halobacteria; order Halobacteriales; family Haloferacaceae; genus CAZMLQ01. Next base: position 1,669 of record JBDGSZ010000025.1, on the reverse strand, counting down.
CCCGAAGGGCCGCCCGAAGAGCCTCTCCCGGGAGTCGGCCTTCGCCGAGCCGACCGACGACGTGGCGCGGATGCGCGAGACGGTGCGGGCGCTCGCCGCCGACGTGGCCGAGCGGGCCCGGCGCGAGGGGGCGCTGTACCGCACCATCGGCCTGAAGGCCGTGACGCCGCCCTACGACGTGAACACGCGCTCGCGGTCGCTCCCCGGACCGGTCGACGAGCCCCCGCTGGTAGCCGACGTCGCGCTCGACCTCCTGGATGAGTTCGAGGGCGACCGGGTGCGCAAGCTGGGCGTCAGGGTGGCGAAGCTCTCCTTCACCGAGGCGGAACAAGCGCGGCTGGACGGCTGGGAGGGCGCTGACGGCGGGAGCGGAGGGACGGAGCGACCGGGCGGCCCCGGCCAGGTCCGGCTGTCCGAATTCGGCAAGGACGGGTGGGGACAGTAGGGTTATGTCGGCGCGTTCCGACCCGCGAGCGTGATCGAACTCGAACTGGGGGACGTGTCGCGGCGCGTCGTCGAGGACCTGGCGGCGGTCACGCCCGATGAGGAGGTCCTGGTGGTCGCCGAGGCGGGGGACGTCGAGGTCGCCCGCGCGGTGACGGTCGCAGCGCGCGCGGTCGGGGCGACGGCGTCGCTGGTCGTCATGCCGCGGCTCGACGCCCACGGGAACGAGCCGCCGGCGGGGGTCGCCGCGGCGATGCGCGAGGTCGACGTCTGTTTCACCGCCACCACCCACGCCATCACCCACACCGAGTCGCGCATCGCCGCCTCCGACGCCGGGACGCGGGTCGTCGTCCTCCGGGGCGTGACCGAGGACATCATGGTCGAGGGCGGGATGAACACCGATTACGAGGCGCTCCGCGAGCGGACGGCCGCGGTGCGGGACGCGCTCGACGCGGCGACGGCGGCCCGCGTCACCGCGCCCGCCGGGACCGACGTGACCTTCGGCCTGGAGGGGCGGCCCGCCTTCGTCATCGACGGGTTCTTCCACGGCTACGGGTTCTCAGCGCTCCCGCCGGGCGAGTCGCCGGTCGCGCCCGCCGCGGGCACAGCCGAGGGGACGGTGGCGGTCGACTACTCGATGGACAACCTCGGCCTCCTCGACGACCCCGTCGAGCTGGTCTTCGAGGACGGGTTCGTGACCGACGTCCGCGGCGGGAGCGACGCGGCGCGGCTGGAGCGACTGTTCGCCGAGTCGGACGACAACGCGGGGAACATGGCCGAGTTCGCGATCGGCACCAACCCGGACGCGCGGCTCGTCGGGAACCTCGCGGAGGACAAAAAGAAACTCGGGACCGTCCACTTCGCGGTCGGGGACAACACCAGCCTCGACGGCGACCTGGGGAGCGAGATCCACCTCGACGGCGTGGTGCTGGACCCGACGGTCGAACTGGACGGGCGGACGGTGCTCGCCGACGGGGAACTCGACCGCGATGCGCTCGCGGCGGTCGCGGACGGATAGCGTCGGAAACCGCACGACGGGCGTCAGACATCGGGCGAGGAACTATGTCGCGGGGTGCGGTGGGACCCGACGAGTGGAATGTCCGAGAAGACCATCACCGTCGCGGACGTGAGTCCGGGGCCGGGCGGCGACGGCACCGAACCGGGGGCGGCCGTCTCGCTCCCGGTCGTCGAGATACTGACCGGTCGCGGGTTCATCACCGGGAAG
>JBDGSZ010000094.1:0-3429 GCA_042217265.1 Haloferacaceae archaeon | reverse complement strand
AGCGCGTCGTCGATGTCCCGCGTCGAGACGGCGAGCGCGAACCCGTCGACCGCGGCGAGGTCGGCCGCGTGCTCCCAGACGTCCTCGGGGTCGATGCCGTGGAGCACCACCGCGGCCGGCGTCGGGTTGACCACCCGGAGCGCGACCAGCGGCGACTCCCCGCGGGTCACGCCGGTGAAGACGAGCACGCGGTTGGTCGATTGGCCGTAGAGCCGGTAGAACTCCTCGCTGGAGAGGCTGGTGATGGCCTCGATGCTGTTGATGACGGTGTGGCCGTTGACGCGGGCGTCGTCCCCGCCGACGAGCTCCGCCGCGTCGAGCGCCCCGTAGACCCGTTCGAGCGGGAGCGCCGTCGGGTACTCGCGGAGGTCCCTGACGATGTCGCTCTCGAACCCGGCCGACACCACGCGGGCGTACTGGCGGATGCGGTCGCCGCCCCGCCGCTCGTCGATCTCGAGCAGCGACGTGACCATCCGCCGGACCACGCCGATGCCGGGGCTCTCGCGGCGGCCGCTCTCGTAGTCCGAGACCACCGACGAGGAGACGTCGAGGTCCTCCGCGAGCTCCGTCTGTGACACCCCGAAGTCCGTGCGCCACTTCCGGAGCGTCGCGCCGGGGTCGTCGCTGAGGGTGATCTCGCCGGCGATGCGCCGGGCGAGCTCCTCCCGCGCGTCCGCCGCCGTCACGGCGACTCCCCCACTCCCGCGACCGGGCGTCGCATGGGCGCCCATCCGTGGAGACGGCCGAAAAACGTGTCGGGACGGTTATCCGCCGCCGACGCCCTGGACCGTCGCCCCGGTACCGCCGACCGACGCGCGACGCTTCCCCGAGCCCTGCTGGTTCCGAAACGTTCTTGATGTGGTAACACGTACCATGGGCCGACGCGGGTGGTGGTCCGATCAACGGGTGGAACACACGACGTTCCCGGTCCGGGCGTACAGCCACACGACCACCATAGATCCGATTCTTTCGCCGTACCCGCCGTTCGGAGCCGTCCGTGACGCCGTTCGGAGCCGTCCGCACGACGTCGAGCGGCGGGGCCGCGGTCGCGCGTGCGTGGATTATATACGCCCGAAAGGGCAGGGTTCGAGCGGGCAATGATCGGCTTCCAGTACGCCGGGGGTGTCGGCCGTGACTGACTGGACGGAGAAACACCGTCCGACCTCGCTCGCGGAGGTCCGGGGCAACGACGAGGCGCGCGACGCGCTCCGGGAGTGGGCCGAGACGTGGGACGACCACCGCGAGGCGGCCGTCCTCCACGGCGCCCCCGGCGTCGGCAAGACCTCCGCCGCCCACGCGCTGGCGAACGACATGGGCTGGGAGACCGTCGAACTGAACGCCTCGGACACGCGGACCGCCGACGTGATCGAGCGGTTCGCCGGGCGCGCGGCGCGCAACGCGACCCTCGACGGGGCGGCGAGAGGCGGCGGCGGCCGCCAGCTCGTGATCGTCGACGAGGCCGACAACCTCCACGGCACCCACGACCGGGGCGGGGCGCGGGCCCTGACCGACCTGGTGAAGGAGGCCGACCAGCCGGTGGTGCTCATCGCCAACGACTACTACGAGATGAGCCGGGGCCTGCGGTCGGCGACCCGCGAGATCGAGTTCCGGGACGTGTCCGCGCGCTCCATCCTGCCGGTCCTGCGGGACGTCTGCCGGCGCGAGGGCGTCGAGTTCGACGAGGCGGCCCTGGAGCGCATCGCGGAGGCCGACAGCGGCGACCTGCGATCGGCGGTCCGCGACCTCCAGGCCGCGGCCGAGGGCAACGACCGCGTGACCGTCGAGGACGTGGTGACCGACGAGCGCGACCGCACCCTGGGGATCTTCGAGTTCCTCGACGCCGTGTTGAAGCAGGCCTCGCCCGAGGAGGCGCTCTCGGCGGCCTACGACACCGACGAGACGCCGGACGACCTCGTCCAGTGGGTCGAGCACAACCTCCCGAAGGTCTACGAGGGCCCGGAACTCGCCCGGGCCTACCGGGCTCTCGCGGACGCGGACCGGTGGCTCGGACGGGTCTACGCCACCCAGAACTACTCCTACTGGCGCTACGCGACCGACGGGCTCGCGGCGGGCGTGGCGGCCGCCCGCGACGGCACCAAGGGCGGGTGGACGCGCTTCGGCCGGCCGCAGTTCTGGTCGACGTCGAGCGACGCCGCGGAGTCGGTCGTGCGGGCCGTCGCCACCGCGAACGGGACGAGCATGTCGACCGCGCGCCGCGAGATCCTTCCGTTCCTCTCGGCGCTGACCCACCACTGCAAGCCCCGGGACCTGACCGTCGCGATGGCCGCGTACTACGACCTCGACGAGAGCCAGGTCGCCTTCGTCACCGGGAGCGGCGAGTCGACGAACAAGGTCGAGTCCATCGTGGCCGACGCCCGGGAACGCCGGGCCGAGACGATGGCCGACCACGCCGGCGGCGCGTTCGTCCCCGGCGACGACTCGGACGCCGACGGGGACGACGGGAACGGGTCGGACGTGGACGCGGATGCGGACACGGACGAGGGCGACGACGGGAGCGGCCTCGCCGGCTTCCTCGACGACGGAGAGGCCGAACCCGCCGGCGACCGGGGCGGGGACGGAGGGGACGACGGTGACGACGCGGACGACGCGGACGACGGCCCGGCGGTCGAGGAGCGCGCCCGCGAGGCCGAGTCCGACGACGGACAGTCGGGACTGGGCGACTTCACCTGATCCTCCGGCGGCGCCTCAGTCGCCGGCCACGCGCCCCGGCGCCCCGCGGGCCGGCGCCGAGCGGACGCGCCAGAGCGCGAGGCCGACGGCGGCGAGGCCGACGGCGAAGGCGGCGGCGTTGACCAGCCGCACGGTCGGCGTGTAGACGACGAGGTCGCGACCGAGGACCATCCCGACGACGACGGCCGCGGTGGCGGTCCCGGCGAGCAGCTGTGCGACGCGCCGGCCGGCCATGCCGAGCCACCGGACGGCGGCGACGAGCGTGGCGTAGAGCGCCAGCGAGACCCCGAAGAAGGCCGCCTGTGCGGCGGCGTTGTAGGGGTAGACCGGGAACAGTCGCGAGAGGACCGTCGCGGCGACGAGGACGGCGAGCGCGGTGGGAAGCGCCCGACGCGCGCGCGTCGCCGGCGGGTCGACGAACCGGTCCTCGGAGGCCCGGAGCGTCGTCACGACGAGCAGGGTGAAGATGGTGAGCGCCACGAGGAGGTGGGCGCCCTGGGTCGACGGCGAGTACCCGTCCGGGAACATCCCGCCGAGCGTCACGGTGACGGCGCCGATGCCGACCTGTAGCGGAAGGAGCACGGCGGCGAGCGTCGCCGTCGTCCGTGTCCCCCGGTCGCCCGCCTGCCACGCCCAGGCGGCGGTGCCGACGATGAGGAAGCCGGTCACCATCGCCACGAGCCGGTGGAACCACTCGATGAACGACGGCACCGTCCGCGGGAGGACGCCGCCGTCACA
>JBDGSZ010000059.1:0-3558 GCA_042217265.1 Haloferacaceae archaeon | reverse complement strand
AGCCGCTCGCCCGCGACGCGGTCGACGTGCTCGGTCTCCGCGGAGAAGTCGGTCCGACAGGGGGCGTAGTCCGCGGTGTGGACGACCACGCGGTCGTCGGCCTCGCGCCCGAGGTCCACGACGTCGATCCGTTCGTCGAGCGCCAGCGGCGTCACCTCGCCGAGCAGTCGGAGGTCCGCGAGCGCGTGGTAGTTCACGCGCCGGCGCGCCGTCGACGACACGGAGAGCAGGCGGTCGAGCGCGCGCCGGTATTTCGGTGCGAACCCCGCCGCCGCCCGCTCGCGGGTTCCCTCGCGGGTCAGGGGACGCCGCCGCGACTCGCGGTCGAAGTGGTCGCGCACCCGCGAGAGCGCCCGCTCCGCCCGCTCGCCGAGCACCGGTTCGCGCATCTCGTAGGCGAACCCCGTGTCTGTCTCGTGCACCGTCGCGACGACGCCGGGGTAGACCGTCGCCTGCGAGCGCACGTCGGGCGCGTACCACGCGTCGGGGCTGTCCGGCGGTTCGGGCGCGGGGACGTGGTCGTACGGCGTCGCCATCTGTGCCGTACTGCTCCGGGGTCGTGTATAAGCGTCGTGGCCGAACCATTCCGCGCTCCCGGGGCTCGAGTCGCGCGTTCCGTCCCACGGCCGCTCGCGTTCGTCGCCGCTGCGTGACGTCCGAATCTCGACGGCCTCGAAGAGGTTCGGGACGGCCCGGCGCCGTGAGGCCTACGCCCCGGCGAACTCGTCGAGCAGCTCGTGTAGTGCGTCGACGGACCCGGCGACGTCCGCGGGCGGGCGCGCAGTCTCCATGAACTGCTGTCACGTGGTCTGCCCTCGTTATTGAAGTCTACCGGATCGATGCGGAATCGCTCTCCCGAATCGAAGAGATCGAACTGGACGAAGAGCGTCAACTTGAGGAATATTTGATCCGTGCCGAGGGCGCAGCGATCGGTGGCATCGAGACGCTGTATATCGGCCGACAGGGATCTCCGGGTGAGGGTGAGATCTTCGATATTCTCGGTGTCGACCGGCGAGGCGACCTCACTGTGATCGACCCGAAGCGCGACCGGGCCCCCCGCGATATGGTCGCCCAGGCACCGGAGTACGCTGCCAGCGTGCGTGCGGACGGGCACCAGCAACTCGAGGACCGGTTTCGTGACTTCGTCGGCGATAGCGAGGCGTCGCTCCGCAACAGACACACCGAGCTTTTCGACCGTGATAGACCACTATCCCGACAGGAGTTCGACGCCGACCAGCGGCCGCCTCACGTCGGGCGTGCGTTCACCGGCCGCTTGCCCGATATGGGCGATTTCCTCCGGGAAGACGACGTCGACGTCATCTGTGCCACCGACGGCACGTTCGCCAGCGAGGGACCCGAACGCCAACTCAACTCCTGACCGCCGAACGCGTTCGACGACCCCTCGCTACGGAACCACCCTCTGTCAGGGGTCGCACCCCCTCCACGAATACTGTCGATATTCTAGATGGGTCCACGATCATCGCGACATACGAGGACCGAGAACCGGCAGCGCCGAACCGCAGATCGCCGGCGTCGGAGCGACAGAGGCGGAACTCGACGAGGCGGGGACCGACACGTCGTCGGGCGTGCCGAATCCCCCGACTCGGCGATGGGGCGGGTCAAGAGACTCGACAGCGGGTTCGTGAAGCTCTTGGGTCCCCGGACGGCGAGGCGCTGGGCGCACACGCCACGGGGTACGGGACGCCGACGATCCTCCACGAGGTGGTCCTCACGGTGCGGACGAACCGCACCGTCGGCACGGTTCACGTCCACCCCACGCTGAACAAAATCGCCGAGACCGCCTTCCGCGGCGCCACGGACTGACTCGGGGTCGGGGGCGACAGCCGGCCCGCTACTCGAAGTAGGCGAGTACCTTGGCTTTCACGTCGGTGAACGCTTCGTTGGTCCTGTCCCGCGGTCGTCCGAGGCCGACGTCGATGTCGTCGAGAACCCGTCCGGGTCCGTCCGAGAGGACGACCACCCGGTCGGACAGGTAGACCGCCTCGTCGATGTCGTGGGTCACGAACAGGACGGTCTTGCCCGTCTCCGCCCAGATGTCGAGCAACTCCCCGTGGAGCGTCGCCTTCGTCCGGGCGTCGATCGATCCGAACGGCTCGTCCATCAGGAGGACTGGCGGGTCGACCGCCAGCGCGCGGGCGATGCCGACCCGCTGGCGCTGCCCGCCCGACAGCTCCCGAGGGTAGGCGTCGGCCTTGTCTGCCAGCCCGACGAGGGTGAGGCAGTACTCGATCCGGTCGCGTCTGCTTTCGCCGGCCGGGGGACTGACCTCCTCCAACCCGTACGCGACGTTCTTTTCAACGGTCCGCCACGGGAACAGGGCGTCGTCCTGGAAAACCATCCCGCGGTCCGGTCCCGGTTCGGTTACGGGTGTCCCGTCCAATCGGACCTCCCCCTCGGTGGCGTCCTCGAGTCCGGCGATGATCCGGAAGAGGGTCGACTTGCCGGAGCCGGACGGGCCAACGAGCGAGACGAACTCGCCGCGGGCGACGTCGAACCGGGCGGCCCTGAGTGCCTTGACGGGACCGGCCTCGCCCTGGTACGTCTTCGAGACGTCGTCGACGACGATCTGCGGGACATCACTCGCGGTCGTGTCCGGCCCGACGGAGACGTCGGAGGTGTGGTCTGTCATGCCCGTCACCGCCAGGTCAGCATCCGCGTTTCGACGAGTTTGATGATCCGATCCGAGATCAGGAACAGCACGCCGATGACCAGCATGTAGGCGATGACGACCTCCATGCGGAGGAAGTTCGCAGCGTCCCAGAGGTGTTTGCCGAGGCCGGGAACGCCGAGCAGTTCCGCGGCGACCATCACCATCCAGGCCTGTCCCGCGGCCGTTCGGAACCCGGTGAACAGCTCCGGCGTCGCCGAGGGTAACACCACCTTGCGGATGAGCCCGAGGTCCGACTTCGTACCGAGCGACTGTGCGACCTCCAGCAGTTGTCTGTCGACGCCCCCGACGCCCCCCTCCGCGTTGTAGTAGTTAATCCAGAAGGTCACGATGGCGATGATGAACGCCGCGCCGCGGTCGTTGAGCCCGAACCAGATGATAGCAAACGGGATCCACGCCAGCGGCGGGACCGGACGGAGCATGCTCGCGACGGTCCCGACGGTCTGGTCCACGACGTTGGACCAGCCGACGGCCACGCCGACGCCCATCCCCAGCGCCGACCCGACGAACAGGCCGGGGAGATAATGACGGAGGCTCTGGCCGATGAGTTCGATCATCTGTCCGGAGGCGAGGTCGGCGACCAGTACCGACGCCACGGCTGGCGGGCGGGGGAGGAGCGTCCGTGGTGTCACCAGGGCGACGCCCCACCACAGTCCGACGAACGCGAGTAGCGCCCCGAGCTGGAGCGCGATGTCCTGTCCGTCTTGGAGGTCGACCCCGCCCTCAGTCGGGTACTGGAGGACGTCGGTGTCGGCGCTACCCACCATCGCTCGCCTCGTCGTAGAAGGAGTGATCGAACACGTCCCCCTCGGAGAGGTCCTTGTCGACCGACCCGAGCTGCTGGTGGAACTCGTTGTAGACGAGCGACT
>JBDGSZ010000114.1:0-4402 GCA_042217265.1 Haloferacaceae archaeon | reverse complement strand
CTAAGTCACAGTGTGAGCGCCGCTTGAGCCGCCAGTACCGCTTTTCGACCCTGTCGTGGGGGAGTGATCGCATCTCATGTCCGAGAGCAGAACAACAGTCTTCCGACACGTCCGACCGCTCCCGACTCGCGCTCGCGGTCGGCCTGCTGTTCGTACTCGTCGGCCTCGCCGGATGTTCCGGCCCGGGGTCGATTACACTTATTGCAGCAGACGACTCGCGACTCGCCGAGGCGAACAGTCGGCCAGTCGGCCCCGATGCCAGACGCGGCCGCATCGTCAGCGAGGCTGTCGAGACCGGCGCCGCGAACGATACTGCCATCAGCATCACCGCACACATCCCGTATTTCGAGCGGCGCGACGGCGAGGAGACCGTCGAGAGTCTGCTTCGTGACCGCGAGAGACAGGCCGACAGTGCCCCCGCCGACGAGATCGGCGAGGCGTGAGACAGCGAGTGGGGGGCCTCGCCACCCGGGACCGGTCTCGACGGAGCGGCCGGCCGTCCGGCGCACCGTCCCGTGGCTACTCGTCAGCCTCGGCTTCCGAGGACCCGCGCTCGTCGTTCTCTGGAGTGTCGCTGCCAGCAGTCTGCTCTCTCCCCTGTGCCACCATCTGCGCGAGACGGGAGTTCGTTCGAATCATCCCTTCGGGGAGCCGCGGGCGAGGACCGAAATTCAGGTCACCCTCCGGAATCTCCGGCAGCCCTTCTGGTTCGGTCCGGATGGTGAGGAGTCGCCAGACGACGTAATCACCGTTGTTGATACTATTTTTTGGCTGTCGGTTAAATGCAATAAAATTGTTGTCGGTGTTTTTCCGTCTAACTGCGTCTGCCTGCCCACTCCGGGGTTCCACGTCGTAGATGTAGTACTGGAAGACCCGCTGTGGATCCTGGTTGATCTGCTGTTGCAGGACGTAGGTACCGTCCGGGTAGCCGCGCGACGGCTTCGGTGATTGAGTGTAGTCGACCTCAACCCGATCGAGGATCTGGCGGCCTCCCGACATCGTCTGCGTGCTGTATCGGAATCCGCTGACACCGGTAACGTTCCCCTGATTTGCCTTCTGCTCGACCGCGTCGAGGACATCTTTGACGTTTGGATTACTGTTGAACAGAACAACCTGAACATCGCCCGTCGTGTTCTTGTCGGGTGGCCTACCGGGCACAGAGCCGAAGTAGATACCCACGATACGGAAGTTCACCAATGTGATCGGCAGTTGCGGGATATCGAAAGAATCGCCGGGGGCTCTGAGCGTAGCGAGAGAGACGTCACCGCGTTCGGCGATGTCGGGAGCCTCCCTCGTGATTGTCTCTCTGACCGTGGGCGGGAGCCTATCAAACTCGACGCGGATGTCGTCGGACTCCTCTTCGGCACTCATTGCGTCTCCCCAGACGAGCGTCCGGTCCCCTGTGCGCTACCCTCGGTATCTCGCGCGAGCGCGGTCACAGCTCCGACGACGCGCCTCGTGTCGACCGAGGTGTGCGCTGGTCGTCCCCCGGTGGCCCGCTGTGCTGGCGATGCCTCAGTCCTCGAGAGCACACGCGCCACGACGCGTTTCTTTTTCGCTCGGTCCTGTCTGGATAGGTTACAGTAGCTCCTTCTTGTTTGACCGCTTTGTGTGCTATGAACATACATACAACGGACAGCCGCCTCTCTATCATTAATATTGTAAATTATTCGGTCGAATCGGTTGATAGTGTTTAGTTCAGTATATTCTCTCCGGGACACAAGAAAGCCATAGCTGGCCTGGCTCCCGTGCCTCGCTGTGCTCCGGCTGGTACTTACCTCAGCAGGGGGTCCCCAGAGCCGGCCGCCCATTTCAGTTCCGCCCTGTTCGGGTAGTCAGGTCGGGGGAGGTGAACGGAGGGGAGCGTCTGGATGACCGCCGATAACACACGGACGACAGGGCGGAATTCGGGAATCGTAGCGAGTCCTCCTGAGTCCAGACGCTCGGGGCTCTCTTGTTTCTCTCAGTTCTCTCGACACCAGCGTGCCTTGCTAAACACGACCCGTCTTCTGTACTCGGCACACCATTCGTCAGCATCTGAGGGGGTCAACAGAGCCGGGGCGTTCGTCTGGACCCGGCAGGATCGAAGCCGTACTCGGCCCTACGCTGGAAAACAGATCACGACGCCAGAGCACTTCTGCCGCGAGAACCTGTCGGGACCGATTTATCGGTGAAAACGCGAGGACGCCGTCGGGACCTGGTTCAGCCGGGTCGACCGATCTGGCACCACGGACGATGAGAGTGGGTCTATCGACGTCAGTCGTCGACCGTCGCCGCGTAGATATCCCACGCGCCGTCGGTCCCGGCGAACCCGTACCTGTCCGGCGGGTCGACCCCCCACGACCGGAGCAGGTCGTCGAACTCGTCGGCGTACGTGGCGAGAAACGAGTCGCCGTCTCGGAAGCGCGGGCGGCGCTCGCAGCCGCGCAGACGGAACGCGACCCGGAGCGCGCCGTCGTCCGGCTCGACCCGGAGGCGCAGGTCTGCCCGGAGTCGCCCGTCGACGACGACTCCGTCGCCGTACAGGCGCGCCTCGAACAGGCCGTCGAGCCGGTCGCGCACGGCGTCGGGCGTGTGGCGCACGGCTGGGTCGTGGGGTGGCGGCTGTACGACCCTTTCGCTCTCCCGGCCGCCGGCAGTCGGCGTCGGAACCGCGTGCGGTTTGACGCTCGGTGTCGACGCGCTCGACGAACGCTGCGGTGGTGAGGGGTGTCCGTTCGCCCGCCCGTGGCGACGCCGAGGTGGTCGGGGCTCTGCCGGTGCAGGTCGGACACGGGGACGCGTCCGTCGGGGGCCGGGGAGTATCCCGGCGCCGGTCACTCCCTACCGTTCACCGCGGACGTACGCACCGAGCAGGGAGAGATACGCCTCGGTGGCGTACGCTGTCTCGCACCCGTTCATCTCGACTCGAGACAGTCGTGCCGAACGCACGTCTGCCTCCCGAACGTCGGCGTCGGAGAGGTCGGCGCCGGAGAGGTCGGCGCGAGAGAGGTCGGCGCCGATGAGGGTGGCGCCGGAGAGGTCGGCACCGCGGAGGGTGGCGCCGGAGAGGTCGGCACCGCGGAGGTCGGCGCCAGTGAGGCTGCCGTCGATGAGGGTAGCGCCGGAGAGGTCGGCGGCGGAGAGGTCGGCAGCGCCGGAGAGGCTGGCGCCGCGGAGGGTGGCGCCACGGAGGTCGGCGCCAAAGAGGTCGGCCCTGTCGAGGGCAGCGTCGGAGAGATCGGCGTCGGTGAGGCTGGCGTCAGAGAGGCTGGCGCCGGAGAGGTCGGCGCCGGAGAGGTCGGCGCCCGGTCGAATATCGGCTGGCGAGACGCTGTCGTCGTTCGGAACTGAGAACTCGTCGTCGGTCACCGTTCGATCGCGTGGTCGTGCCGGCGTTCAATAATGGATCGGTGCCGGAACCAGATCCGGGCGTCGTCAGCGTGTTTCCCTGGTCGGCGGTCAGTATGCGCCAGACGACGCCGTTACGGAGGGCGTGGGGGTACGTCGTCGGAGTCGTCGCGTCTGCCCTCGACCGGGCCGGGCGAACGTCACCCTCGCGAGCGACGGGGTCAGTATTCTGCGGACCGATGCCGTCGTGATCCAGTCTCTCGACCGCGAGGAGAAGACTGCCATCGCCGGCGGTGCGTCCGCGTATCGACCGACAGGCGGTGGCCGACGACTGAGCGTGCGAGACTTCGAACAGAGTTACGCTCGGGCGAACAGTTCGTACGGGGCAGCGTGAACGGCGACGGCGTCCTCGCTCCGTCTCGGGACCCATCAGCGTATCGTCGTCACCCGTGACGGCGAACCCGACACCGAGAGAGGTCGGTCGCCCAGCCGAGAGGACGGTTACGCCAGTAGCGCCCGGACACGGCGCAGCGGCGCGTGAAGCGCCCGCGCCACGGGGTTCCGGGCCGGCGACGACGGCGTTCGGTCCTGCCGGTCGTCGGTCGTGCGGTCGTCGTCGGGCGACTCGTCTCGTGCGGTCGACTCCTCGCTCGTCCGTTGTCGTGTCCGCGATCGGTGACACATGACAGATCACACCACGGGCCGAGAGATTATAAATCGTGAGGAATACGGCCGGCGCGATGCTGACCGCGGGCATCGGTGTGCGCGGACGCCCGGCACCACGACCGAGTCACAGCGGGGCAAGACGGAGGCCCACCCGTTCAGACAGGAAGGCTCGTCAGGAATCTAATCGCCCCCTGTGCTCCGGAGATCGCGCTCGGAGCCCCTCCGTGTTCGACTACGTCGGCGGCGATATGCGTCCACGCCGCCAACAACAGCAGTCCATGACACCCTCCTCGGCGTGAACGCCGAGGTTTCCCGGGCGTTGGGATATTATGCTTCGCGGGTCACCTGTTCTCGTGGGGCTACTCGCCCCGTCGATTTGTCGAACAGACGCACCGCTGGCTGTGCC
>JBDGSZ010000093.1:0-4751 GCA_042217265.1 Haloferacaceae archaeon | reverse complement strand
GGGATGGCCGAGTGCGACGCCCTCGTCGGCGGCGAGGAGTCCGGCGGCTACGCCGTCCGGGACCACGTCAGGAACAAGGACGGCGTCCTCGTCGCGCTGCTCGCGGCCGCCGCGGCCGCGGCCGAACCCCTCGACGACCGCCTCGACCGGATCGCGGCGACCCACGGCGAGGTGGCGACCGGGAAGACGAGCCTCGACTGTCCCGACGGCGCGAAGGCGGCGGTGCTCGACGACCTGGCGGACGACATTCCGGAGACGGTGGCCGGGGAGCCGGTGATCGACGTCGTCACCACCGACGGGTTCAAACTCCTCCGGGCGGACGGCGCCTGGCTGCTGGTCCGCCCTTCCGGGACGGAGCCGAAGATGCGGGTCTACGCCGAGGCGGGCGACGGGGCGGCCGTCGACGCGCTCCTCGACGCCGGGCGCGACCTCGTGGCGCCGCTCATCCCGTCCTGACGCCGCGCAGGCGGTCGGCCGCGTCGCCCCCGACCGGCGCGACCTCGAACCCGAGCGACTCGTAGAACCCGCGGACCCGGGGGTCGAACTCGGCGGTCAGCCGGCCGGCGGCGCCGAGCGCGCGTTCGACCAGCGCCCGCCCGACCCCGCGTCCGCGCCACCGGCGGCGGACCGCGACCGCGAGCACCTCGTCGCCGTCACGGACCAGCGCCCCGACGGCGTGGCCGTCACGCGCCGCGACCAGCGCCTCGCCGGCGTCGATGCGCCCGCGCACGCGGTCGGGGTCGACGTCGAGCAACGCCCCCTCGAGCACCCGCAGGACCGCCACGCCGTCGGCGGACGTCGCCGTCCGGACGGGGGGCACCTCGTCGCCCCGCCCGCCGGCGCCGTCGCTCCCGCCCCGAACCAGACGCAGGACCCGGACCGCGTCGGCCTCGACCGGGGCGTCCTCTGGCGCCGGCCGGCCGTCGACGAGGACCGTCGCCTCGTGGGGGCTCAGGTCGACCGCCGCCAGCAGGTCGGCGTAGGTCGCGTCGGAACCGACCGTCGCCTCGACGGTCTCCCCGCCGACGACCGCGACGGTCACGGTGCGTGTCACGCGCGGCGCATGGGGGGCGAGCGGGTTACGCCTGCCGGTCCGGGCGACCGGTCGGGTCGACCGCGGCGCCCCGGGGGACGCCCCGCCGCGCCGGATCGTCCGGGGACGCCCGACGGCGGCACGACCGCCCCGTCGGCGGACGGCCCGGAACGCACGTCCCGCTCACGGCGGGCGTCGGACCGACCGGCTTATCCATCCCGAAGCGCCACCGCGGGTATGGAGGAGGTACGGGAGGGCGGGCTGTCCTTCCTGGTCGACGAGGTCCGCGACGGGGCGAGCGAGGGGGCCGGGGACGGCGTCTTCTACAACCCCACCCAGGAGCTGAACCGCGACGTCACCGTCGCGGCCCTGCGGGCCTACCGCGATCGGGAGCCGCGGGCGTCGTCGTACCTCGACGCGACGGCCGCGAGCGGCATCCGCGGGGTGCGGGCGGCCGTGGAGGGTTATGAGGTCACCTGCGCCGACCGCGACCCCGACGCGGTGGCGCTGGCGCGCCGAAACCTCGACCGGAACGGGGTCGAGGGGCGGGTCGTGGAGCGGGACGCGAACGCCCTGCTGCACGGCTCGACCGGCTTCGACGTCGTGGACCTCGACCCCTTCGGGTCGCCGGTCCCGTTCGCCGACGCCGCCCTGTCGAACGCGCTCGACCTCGTGGCCGTCACGGCGACGGACACCGCGCCGCTCTGTGGCGCGCACTTCGCCGCCGGCGTGCGCCGGTACGGCGCGGTCCCGCGCAACACCGAGTACCACCCCGAGATGGGGCTGCGCGTCCTGTGCTCCGCGCTCGTCCGCACGGCCGCCCGGTACGACGTGGCCGCGCGGCCGATCCTCTCGCACGTCTCGCGGCACTACGTCCGCACCTACCTCGAACTCGACCGCGGGGCGAGCGCGGCCGACGACGCGGTCGACGACCTCGGGCACGTCCACCACTGTCAGGACTGCCTGGTACGCGAGGCCGAACGGGGCCTGCTCGCGGACGGGCCGGACGCCTGCCCCGCCTGCGGGAGCGACCGGGTCGTCACCGCCGGACCCCTGTGGCTCGGGCCCGTCCGCGACCCGGGGTTCGTCGCCGCCGTCCGGGACGCGGTCGACGGGACGATGGGCACCGCCGGCGAGGCCCGGGACCTGCTCGGGACCGTCGAGCGGGAACTCGACGCGCCGACCCACTACGACCAGCACCGGCTCTGTCGCCTGTGGGGCCGGCCCGCGAGCGCGATGGACGACTTCCTCGACGCGCTCCGCGCGGCCGGCCACGAGGCCACCCGCGCCCACTACGGCGGGACGACGTTCAAGACGACCGCCTCAGTGCCGGAGATGCGGGAGGCGACAGCCGACGCCGGCGGGTAGCGTGGGTAGCGTGCGCCCGCCCGATCAGCGCCGGAGCGACCGGACGAGCGAGCGGAGCGTCGGCGCCGAGCCCTCGAACCGCCTGAGCTGTGCGGCGTCGGTGAAGGCGTGTCGGCGGACGAGGAGGCTGGTCGTCATGCTCGTCAGGCCGCCGGCGGCGAAGATCATCCCCATGATGACGAACTGGTACTCGGCGGCGTAGATGGGGTTGGCGCCGCCGAGGATCATGCCGGCCATCATCCCCGGAATGTAGACCAGCCCGAGCGTCCGCATCGCGTCCACGACGGGGATGAGCGAGGCCCGCACCGACTCGGTCACGTGGTCGGCGACGGCGGCCTCGGGCGGAACCCCGATGGCCAGAAGCGCCTCGATCTCGTCGCGGTGGTCCTCGATCTCGCCCTTGAACCGGTCGAGCGCGAGGGAGTTGGTCTTCATCGCGTTGGCGATGATCATCCCGCCGACGGGGACGAGGTTCCGGACGGTCGGCGCGATGGCCCCGGCGGCGACCATCGTGACGATGACCACCCCGGAGCCGAGGGCGATGCCGGCCAGCGACACGCGGAAGGCCGCCGGGACGCCCTCGCCGCGCCGCCGCGACTCCCAGGCCGCGTAGGCGACCATCCCGGCCAGCACGACCGCGGAGTACGAGAGCGGGATCGAGAACAGCAGGCCGATGAGCGCCCCCATCGCCAGCACCTGGACGAACCCGCGGACGAACGCGCCCCCGAGTTCGCGCTCCAAGCCGAGGCCGCGCACGTACGAGAGGCCGAGCACGACCGCCGCGATGGCGCTCGCGGCCGCGACCTGTGCCAGCCCCTCGACCACGATCGGGTCGCGGAGCCCCTCGGGGATCACCCGATCACCTCCGAGGGCCGGCCGGCCGCGCGCACCCGCCCGTCGGCGAACCGCACGACCCGGTCGGCGATGCGGTCGGCCTGGGCCTCGTCGTGGGTGACGACGACGGCCGTCCGGTCTGACCGGCCGAGCAGGTCGCCGAGCAGTTCCTCGACCTCGGCCTGGGCGGCGGGGTCGAGGCTGGCGGTCGGTTCGTCGAGCAGGAGCACCTCTGGGCCGACGAGGAGCGTCCGGGCGATGGCGACCCGCTGGGCCTCCCCGCCCGAGAGGTCGGCGACGTCGCGGTCGGCGTAGCCCGCGAGGTCGACCCGCGCCAGGAGCGCCTCGATCCGCCCCGGATCGACCGGCTCCCCCCGGAGGCGGGGGCCGATCCCCACGTTCTCGCGGACGGTCCCCGGACGGAGCGCGGGGTCCTGTGGCACCATGCCGACGCGCGACCGGAGCTCCGTCGGCGGGACGTCCCTGTAGTCGACGCCGTCGAGGTAGACCGTCCCGCCGGTGGGCTCGTCCAGGCGGTTGAGCAGCCGCAGGAACGTCGTCTTCCCCGCCCCCGAGGGGCCGACGATCGCGAGGGTCGTCCCCCGGTCGACCGCGACGTCGATCCCGTCGACGATGCGCTCGTCCCCGACCGCGAACGAGAGGTCGACCGTCTCTACCGCGCGTGCTGCGTGTGACACGGTCCGGTCCCGTCGGGCCCTACGGCGCGGGTCGTCCTGAGGGTTGCGGTGGGGTGTGACGGCGGGCGCGACCGCCGACGGTATGTGGCGGTCGCCCGAAGTCGGCCCGTGACCGCACTCCAGTCGCTCGCGCTCGCCCGGACGGTCGTCCGCGAGACGCGGATCCGCGACGTCCCGACGTTCGCCGCGAGCGTCGCCTACTACGCGTTCGTCTCGCTGGTGCCCCTGCTCGCGCTCGCGCTCGTCGCCGCGGCCGCCGTCGGCGGCGACGCCCTCGAGGCTGCCGTGGCCGGCCTCGCCGGGCGGTACCTCCTCCCGACCGGCCGGGAACTCGTCGTCGACGCGCTCCGGGGAACCCGCGGACGCGGGAGCGCGACCCTCCTCGGCCTCGCGGCGCTCGCGTGGTCGACCCTGCGGCTCTTCCGGGGCGTCGACGTCGCCTTCTCGCGGGTCTACGGCTCCGACCCCGGCGGGCTCGTCTCGCAGCTCCGGGACGGCGTCGTCGTCCTGCTGAGCGTCGGCGCCGGCGTGCTCGCGGTCGTCGTCGCCGCCGGGGCGCTGACGACGCTGGTCGGGCGCTCGGCGCTCGCCGGGCTGGTGGCCCCGCTCTCGGTCGTCCTCCTCGCGGCGGCGTTCTTCCCGCTGTACTACGTCTTCCCGGACGTCGACGTCTCGCCCCGCGAGGCGCTCCCGGGCACCGCCCTCGCCACGGTCGGATGGGCGCTGCTCGGGACCGGCTTCGGAGCGTACGCGGCCTACGCCGGAACCGAGGGGGGGCTCGCGCTCTACGGCCTGCTCGGGGGGCTGGTCCTGCTCGT
>JBDGSZ010000040.1:0-5275 GCA_042217265.1 Haloferacaceae archaeon | reverse complement strand
TGGGCACAGGAGGCCGTACAGCCCGAGAGGTGGATGTGGAAGTCCTCGACGCCCGCGGGGAGTTCGACGTTCTCCTTCAGCCAGCGGGCGTAGCGCACCTGCCGGTTCTTGGTCTCGACGATGGAGAGCGAGCAGAACTCCGTCCCCGTACAGGCGATGGAGCCCCGCATGAACGGGTTCGGGTCGGGGGAGTAGTCCTCGAGCAGGGGTTCCTCGAGCAGGGCGTCCAGGTCGGACTCGGGGACGTCGGTGATGATGACGTTCTGGCGCTGGGTCACGCGGACCTCGCCGGAGCCGTACTCGTCGGCGAGGCGGGCGAGCTCCCGGGTGTCGTCGGCGCCCATCCGGCCGACGAGGACGTTCAGCCCGACGTAGTAGTTGCCGTCCTTCTGCTCGTGGACGCCGACGTGGTCGCTGTGGCCGCCGTTCGCGTAGCCGGAGTTGTACGAGTAGTCGCCCCGCAGGTCCTCGCCCGCGGTGTCGAGTTCGAAGTCGACGTACTCCTCCTGGAGGACGCGTCGGACCTTCTCGGCGCCCCACTCGTCGACGAGGAACTTCATCCGGGCGTTGAACCGGTCCTCGCGGTCGCCGTGGTCGCGGAACAGTTCCGAGAGGGCGCCGCCGACCTCGACGGCCTCCTCGGGGTCGACGAACACGTCGACGTCGCGGGCGAAGCGCGGCTCGTTCCGGGCCAGGCCGCCGCCGACGCGGACGTTGTAGCCCTTGACCTCCTCGCCGTCGCGCACCTTCGTGGCGGGCTCGAAGGCGAGGTCGTTGATGTCGCCCTGGCCACACCCCTCGCGGCAGCCGGTGACGCTCACCTTCCACTTGCGCGGGAGGTTGGAGTGGTCCTCGTGGCCCTTGTAGGTCTCGTGGAGTTCCTCGGCCAGCGGGAGCGCGTCGACGTGCTCGTGCTTGTCCTTGCCGGCGACCGGGCAGCCGACGATGTTGCGCCAGGAGTCGCCACAGGCCTGCTGGGTCGAGAGGCCGACCGACTCGAGTTTCTCCCAGATCTCCGGGATGTCCTCGACCTTGATCCAGTGGAGCTGGATGGACTGGCGGGTGGTCCAGTCGACGTACGCCTCGCCGAACTCCGGGTTCTCGGCCGGGCCGGTGGCGTACTCCTCGGCCACCTCGGCGACGACCTCGGTCTGTCCCGGCTCGAGCACGCCGTTCGGCGTGCCGATGCGCATCATGAAGTACGATTCCTGGCCGCTCCGCTGGTGGTACAGCCCCCACCACTTGAAGCGCTCGAACCAGGCGTCGTGCTCGTCCTCGGGGATGGCGTCCCACCCCTCCTCCGCGAACCGGAGGATGTGCTCCCGTATCTCGTTCCCGTAGACTTCGGACTTCCAGCGCTCGACGTCGGTTGGCATTACGAACGCTTTCGGGCCCACACGTAAAACAATCCGCCACTACGTCAACCCTGTCCCCCGCTCGGGGGAACCGGACGTTGTTGCTCCTACTCTCCCGCCGTCGGGGGCCGGCGGACGGCTCCCTCGGCGACCCGGCGGAAGGTCCCGTCGCGGACCCGTCCGATGGGAAGCCAGTCGGTCGTGTCGGCGGTACCGCAGGCGATACAGCGGCCGTAGACCCGGGCGGCGACCGTCGGACCGTCCGCGCCGACGGCCACGTACCCCTCGACGAGGAGGTCCGCGGGCCGACACCCGCAGAAGGAGGGGTCGTCGACGCGCCAGAGTTCGCTCGTGCCGACCCGTCGGTCGTCGTCGACCGACACCCAGGCACCGTCGTCGAAGGTCCGGACGCTCACGCTCACGTCCACCCGTACGTGCCGGAGGCACCTCCATCCGTCGGCCGTCACAAGCGTCGGTCCGGTCGGTGACGCCGATGTGGGACCGAAGCGGCCTCCGTCGTCCGGTTGGCGCCGGGACGGGCGTCGCGAGTACGGGCAACCGTTTCCGGTAGCGGGAAGCACGGGACAACGTTACCAGCGGGGCGAGGTCTTTACGGGACCGGCACGTGGTGCACGTTGATGAGACAGGACACGACGGGTCGCGCCGGTCGTCGACAACACGCCTCGGCCGACGTGGCGCCGGAACTGTATCCGGGAGAGACGACACGGGAGGCCGGCCGATGAGCGGATCCGAGGTGGAGACGGCCGACGGGAGCGACGAGGAGGCGACGGACGACGACCACCTCGCCGACGTCGAGGACGGGGCGGGGTGTACCGAGATCTGGGAACACCTGTCCGAGCAGCGCGAGGAGTAGGGCGGGTCGGCGCGCCGACCGTCCACCCCCGGGAGGCTTTTGCGTCCGTAACGCGAGAGGTCATACGATGAGCGAGGAGCGCGAACCGCCGGAGCGCGCCGACCGGGTCGAACCGGTCGGCGAACCGGTGGTCCGGGCCGACCCCGAGGTGACCGGCCCCCGCGCCGACGAGGCGGTCGGCTTCGATCCCGACGACCCGGAGAGCCTCGCGTTGGCGGCCGACACGGTCCGCCGGTTCGCCGAGGAGACCGAGGGGACCGAGGACAACGTCTACATGCTCCGCGGCGCGGCGGCGTGTGCGGCCCTGGTCCGGGGCGTCGGCTCGTACAAGGCGGCCGCCGAGCGGGCGGGCGGCGCGGTGACCGTCGAATTCGTCCGGAAGTGGGCGCGCGTCCACGACCTGCCCCAGGCGGTCCGGCGCCACGTCGCACGGGGCCACATCGCCCCCACCGCGGCCAAGCACATCGCCCGGGTGAGCGGCGAGGCGCGGTTCGCCCTAGCCTGGGCGACCATCGACGGCGACCTGACCGTCCGCGAGGTCCGCCAACTCGCCAGCCGGATCAACGACGGCACGCCCGTCCGCCGGGCCATCGCCGAGGCCGGCGTCGACTTCGGCCGGATGGATCTACAGCTCCCGGCGGGGACGTACCTCGAACTCCGCCGCCGGGCCTCCCTGCGGAACGAGTCGCCCTCGGCGCTGGTGGCCGAGGCGCTGGAGGCGTACTTCGAGCGGTCGTGACGGGGCGAGTCGCAAACGCTTATGCGCGCGCCGTCGATAGGAGGGCGCGTGGGCCGGTAGCTCAGTCCGGCAGAGCGTCTGGCTTTTAACCAGACGGTCGGGGGTTCAAATCCCTCCCGGCCCGCTCTCCGCGTGAGCGCAGCGAACCGGAGAGCGACGGCGGCGGGATTCGAACCAGGGAACGGGACAAGCGAAGCGAGCGGAGCGACCGCGGTTCGAATCCCTCCCGGCCCGGGCGGTCACTCGGCGATCGGGGCGTCGTCGAGCGGATCGCGGTCGGCCGACTCCCGGGGGTCCGACGGGTCGGACTCGGACGCTTCGTCCGGCGCGGTCACGCGGAACTCTATCCGTTCCGCGCCGGCGGCGTAGACCGTCATCTCCGCGCCGCGCGAGGAGTACCAGGTCCCGGCGTCGACCACGAGGCCGGCCTCGCGGAGCGCGGCGAGGTGGTACTGGACGTTCTGGAGCGACGTGCCGACAGCGTCTGCGAGGTCGGAGGCGGTCGCCGGACCGTCCGCGAGCGCCGCGACGACGTCGCGGGCGGTCTCACAGGCGAGGGCGTCGAGCGCCGTCGTCGCCTCCTCGTCGGCGAAGTCGAGCACCAGACGGGAACGGGGCGTGTGGTCGATGGAGGGCCGAAGCGGGAGCGTGTCTGCCATGGTTTGACCGTGAGCGACGAGCCGGTGCGTTTCGTTTGTTCGGCTCGTCCCGAACGATCGAACCGGACAATTTAATAGTTACGGTCTCGATCCGCCGGCAGGATGAACGGCAGACAGGTCTCCGCGTCGGCGCCGGCGTCATGAGCGGCGATCCGGCAGCGGCCGCCAGGGAGGAGGTCATCGGGGCGATGGAGCGGTCGGCGGAGGTGTACGGCCTGAGTCGCAGCGCCGGCCGCGTGTACGGGGTGCTCTACTTCGCCGACGACGCCCTCTCGATCCCGGAGCTGGTCGAGGAGACGGGGTACGCGAAGTCGACGATCAGCACGGTGACCCGGAAGCTGACGCGCATCGGCCTGATCCGCCGGCGGTCCTCCGGGGGCGGGGGACGGCGCGTCCGCTTCGAGCCGGAGCCGGACCTCTGGGTCGTCGTGCAGGACGCTGCCAGGCAGCACGACAGGGAGATGGCCGCCACCCAGCGCGCGCTCGGTCGGGCGCTCGACCGGCTGGAGGACGCCGACGGGGAGCGGGTCCGGGCCGAGCGCGAGCGGATCGACGACCTCCGGGCGACCCACGGGCGGCTCCGGACCCTGCTCGACCTGCTGAGCGAGCGCTCGGTCGAGGAGCTGATCGCGGCGGTCGAGGAGTACGACGGGGAGTGAAGCGAGGGAACAGTCGGCGTTTGACCCTTCGGCGCCGTCTTGTGCGTGCCGCTCCAGGGACGTCGTGTGAACGGCACTTCCACCCTCCCCCGGGCCGTGGCGCTCGCGGCCGCCGACGTCGCCGGCGGCGCCGCGCTCTACCGGGTCGCCCCGGGGCTCGGTCTCCTGCTCGCCGCCGCCGGCGTCCTGGTCCTCGGCACCACGCTCCACGGGCTCGCCACGGACGGCTCCGTCGCGCCCCGGGTACCGCGCCGGTCCTGAGCGCGGACCCGCCGGACGACCGCGCTCACGCCCGCTCGCCCTGGTAACTGCCGTCGTAGGTCCCCTCGTGGCTCGCCGCCGCGAGAACGAACTGCCCGACCCGCGCGCCGGGCTCGATCTCGATGGGGTGATCGACGCGGAGGAGCCCCTCGCCGCGACCCTCGTAGCCCGCGTCCCAGACGGCGGTGTGAAGCGTCGAGGAGTTGCGCATCAGCGACGACCGCGGGAGGAGGAAGCCGACGTGCCCCTCCGGGACGTGGACGGTCTCGGCGTACTGTGCGACGTATCCTCCGGGATCGAGGCGGTAGGCGTCGCCGTCGGGATCGAGTTCCCGGCGCTCCCCGACGGTCTTGCCGTCGCGGCCGATCCGGCCCGGTCGGCGCTGTTCGAGGACCGCCTCGACGGTGAGGTCGACGCCGTTGGGCTGGACCTGCGCGTCGTCGAGCGGCGCGACGTGCGCGGCGACGAAGGCGCCCGAGCGGAACATGACTGGGGGTGGTCGCCGGGGGGAAAAAGCGAACCGGTGCCCGGCTGACTACGGTGGCGCGAAGGGAATCGGCCGACTGCGGCGAGGAACGTCCGCGTCGCGGCGCATCTCACCGGATTTATATCCGTGCGGCATCCACGGGCGCACGCTATGGGACAGACACTCACGGAGAAGATCCTCGACGAGCACCTCGTCGAGGGCGAACTCGAACCCGGCGAGGAGATCGGGATCGAGATCGACC
>JBDGSZ010000030.1:0-5355 GCA_042217265.1 Haloferacaceae archaeon | reverse complement strand
GGCCGACGACGAGGACGAGCGCGGCGACGAACAGCCGCGGGAGGAAGCCGGTGACTTCGTTCCAGAACCGGTCGGCGTAGCCGAACTGGACGACTGAGAGCGCCGCCAGGACCGCCAGCCCGAACACGAAGTAGGCGGCCAGGGCGCCGACGATTGCCACCGTGGAGGTGCCGAGGTCGCCGGCGGTGCGCTCGAACGCCGTCCCCTCCACGAGCGCGGGGACGCCGACCCGGTGGAGCAGGCGCTCGACGAGGCGGCCGACGGCCACCCCGGCCACGAGGCCGACAGCGAGGACACCGGCGGCGAGCCAGACCCGGAGCGGGAGCGACGACAGCACCTCGAAGAGGTCGCCGACCGCCTGCATCAGTAGTCCTCCGGGTCCAGCTCCAGCACCAGCTCGCCGCCCTTGAACGCCCGGACGAGGCCGTCCGACTCCGAGAGGACGACGGCGACCGCGTTCGTGTCGCGGGTGATCGCGCCCGCGGCCATGTGCCGAGCGCCGAGACCCTTTGGGATGTCGACCCCCTCGGCGCTGGGTTCGAGATAGCGGTACGCGGAGACGATCTTCCCCGCGTCCGAGACGACGAACGCGCCGTCGAGCCGCGAGAACTCCTTGAGCATCACGTTCACGATGGGGTCGCCGACGTGGACGTGGGACTTCTCGAACGGGTTGTACGAGAGCGGCCGGGAGCTGTTCATCACCTTGCCCGCGTCGCCGACGACGAACAGCGCGCCGACGGGCTTTCCCTTCTGTCCTTTCTTCCCGAGCTCGATGGCCACGTCGAACACGTCCCTGATGACTTCCGGATCCGCCCGGGAGTTGACGAACAGGTCGTACCGGCCCGACCGGTCCGACTCGGTCGCCCGGACCCGGACGAGCGCGTCCGGGTCGTCGCCGAACACGGGGATCGAACAGGCGACCGCGTCGCCGTCCTCGACCAGCCCGGCGGCGAGCGCCCCCTCCATCCCGAACCGGAGCCGCGCGGCGACGTCGTCGAACTCGACGGGAAGCCGGACGAACCGCTCGGCCCCGACGTCGTTCTCGCCGGCCACGACCAGGACGTCGACGCCTACCCCCTCGGCCCCGCCGCCGTCGGCGAACCGCTCGTACCGCGACGCGCTCGGGGAGAACAGCGCGAGGGCGTCGACGTCGGTCACGAGCTCGTCGAGGAGGCCGGTCAGCGACGCCATTGGCGGGACGACGTGTCGGGTGTAATAAAGGTTTGTGGCGGCGTCTGCCGGACGTCGTGCGGTTCGTCCGGCGATGGTGGTTAAGTGCGGTCGCGACCCGTCGCCGGCCGGGCGCCGGAGCGCGCTCGAGCCGTCGCCGCGGCGGTCGTCGCGACTGGGCGACCGCGGCCACGGGCGTCCGGGGCGAGCGAAAATTTTGTCCCGGGCTCGGCCATAGATTCGGGCAGTCGGATGAGCGACGACTCGCGACCGGCGCCGGCGGACGTCCTCGAGCGGGCGGTCGACGCGCTCGACGAGCGGCTCTACGCGCTCGACGCCGACGGGCGGGTGCTGTATCTCAACGATCCGGCGGCCGCGGCGGCTAGGCGGCCGGCGGACGAACTCGTCTCGTCGCCGGTCGGCGAGTGCTTCCCGGCGCCACACGCCGAACGGGTCGAGGAGGCCGTCGCGGCGGCCCGGGAGGGTGAGGTGGGGAGCGTCGAACTCGAACCCGGAACCGACGACGGATGCCCTCGCGAGTTCCGGGCGTGGCGGCTGGCCGAGGACGGCGCGACGGTCGGCTTCGTCGGTGTCGTCCGCGACGTCCCCGAGCGCGCCGAGCGCGAGCGCCTCCTGGAGGACCTCCACCGTGCGACCCGGAAACTGATGACGGCCGAGTCGTCGGTGACGGCGGCCGAGATCGCGCTCGAGACCCTCTCGGACCTGCTGTCGCTCCACCACGCCGGCATCCACCTCGTTGACGAGGGAGAGGAGGCGCTGGTTCCGGTGGCGTGGACCGACCCCGTGACCGAGACCCTCGGCGAACCGCCAGCGCTCAGGACGGAGACCCTGGCGTGGGAGGCCTTCGCGTCCGGCGAGGCGGCGTACTACGACGACCTCGACGACGCCGAGAGCCTCCACGACGACGACACGATCCTCGGGAGCGAGCTCATCGTTCCGCTGGGTGACCACGGGGTCGCGATCGTCTCGTCGACCGAGCGTGCGGCGTTCGACGCCGACGAGCGACGGCTCGTGCGGGTGCTCTGTGCCAACCTCACGGCCGCGCTCGACCGCATCGGCCACGCCGAGCGCCTCCGGCGCAACGAGCGGGAGCTCGAACGCGAGAACGAGCGGCTGGAGGAGTTCGCCAGCGTCGTCAGCCACGACCTCCGGAACCCGCTCAACGTCGCCAAGGGCCACCTCGAACTCCTCGAGATGGAGTGTGACAGCGACCACGTCGCCCCGGTTGGACGGGCGCTCGACCGGATGGAGGAGCTGATCGAGGACGTCCTCGCGCTCGCTCGCGAGGGCCGGTCGGTCGACGACGTCGAGCCGGTCGACCTGTCGACCGTCGTCGCGGCGGCCCGGGTGAACGCCCTCGCCGACGACGAGGCGACCGTGCGGGTCGTCGACGACGCGACGGTCTACGCCGACGAGAGCCGGCTGACGCAGGTGTTCGAGAACCTCCTGCGGAACGCGGTCGAACACGGGGCCGGGGACGACGGCACCGTGACCGTCACCGTCGGTACCCTGCCCGATGGGTTCTACGTCGAGGACGACGGGCCCGGAATCCCGCCCGAGCGGCGCGACCGCGTCCTCGAACCCGGCTACTCGACGGGGGACGAGGGCACCGGATTCGGCCTCAGCATCGTCCGGGACGTCGTGGAGGCCCACGGGTGGGACCTGACCGTGACCGAGGGAACGGACGGCGGCGCGCGGTTCGAGGTGACCGGCGTGACGTTCGGGTAGGTCGGGTCGCGGCCGGCTCGGGGACATCGGGTTACCGTCCGTCGCGGCGCCCTCCGCCTCCCATCTGGGGACGACATGCGCGGGACCGGATTCGAACCGGAGGAAGACGTGCTCACTGCGTTGCGCGCGTCTTCCAGGGTTCGAATTCCGGCCCTGCTCCCTCGCTCACTTCGTTCGCTCACTGCGCGGGACCGGATTCGAACCGGCGGACCCCTACGGGACAGCGTCCTAAGCGCTGCGCCTTTGACCTGGCTCGGCTACCCGCGCGCGCCGAGTCGTTGGTCGAATCCGTCAAAGAACCTGTCGTTCCCGCGGGCTTATGTCGGCCGACCGCGTAGCGGCGGGTATGTATCGGGCTCGCGACCGGGTCGAGCACGAGGCGTGGCTCGACCGCATCGGGGCCGCCGCCGAGGAGCTGGACCTGAGCGGCGAGGCGCGGGCCAACGCGACCGACCTGTTCCTGTCCCGGGTACCCGAGGAGGAGCGATCGAAGCGGGCGGTCGCGGCCGCGAGCCTCTACGCGGGGGCGCTTCTGGCCGGCGAGGAGCGGTCACAGTCGGCGGTCGCCGACGCGGTCAGCGCGAGCCGGCTGAGCGTCCAACAGCGGTGGAAGGACCTGCTCGCAGCCGCGGGGTTCGACGTCCCCGACTGGTAGTCACTCCGGCTGGGTCGCCCCGCGGCCCTCGCGCTCGGGCGTGAGGTTCCCATGCTCGTCGATTTCGCCGCGGACGATCCGCGTCGAGGAGATGGGCTCGCCATCGGCCGCCGGCACGTGGTCGACGACCTCCACCCGGAGCGGGTCGAGGCCCCGCTCCTCGCGGACCCGGTTTATCTCCTCGGCCCCGCGCTCGGTCTCCGGCGAGACCACGATGGCGTCGAACGGCGGTTCGACCGCGATGCCGGTCGGCTCGGACAGCGGCCGGATCTCGAACGAGCGGCCGTACCGCTCGGCAAAGGGCTCGAGTTCGGCCCGCAGGTCGCGCTCGCGGTCCCGGTACGGGCGCACGTACCGGTCCACCGAGCGGGTGCGCGGCGCCAGGTCGTCGGTGGTCAGCCCGACGGTGGCGTCGCCCAGTTCGAACGCCCGCTCGAAGAGGGCCCGGTGCCCGTCATGGACGGGGTCGAAGGTCCCGCCAAGCGCGACGTCCATACCCCCGACAGGGTTCGACGGGTGATAAAAGCCGGCGGACCGCCGTCGGCGGTCAGTCGTCGTCGCCCTCGACGGTGATGCGGACCGGGTCCTCGTCGGCGGCGTCCCCGTCCCCGAGGCGGTCGTCGAGGGTGAACACGGCGTTGAGCTGGTCCTGTACCTGCCCGGCCAAGCCGCGCACGAGCTCGCTCGGTGGGATGGCGCGGTACTCGTAGGGGTTGTTACCCGCCCCGGCGTTCTGCCGCTTTTGCCGGGTGACCTTGTGTTCCTCGTGGAGCTCCGCCAGCGCCTCCCGGACGGTGCTCGGGTAGAGCCCGGTGCCCTCGGCCACCTCGTCGCTCGTCGAGTCCGGGTGCTGGCGGAGATAGACGTAGATCCGCGCCCGCGTCTCCGTGTCGAGCAGCCACGCCAGGAGGTCGACGACACCCTCGTCGAACTCCGAGACCGCTCGGTCGGCCTCGCGCTCGAGGCGCTCGCGCGCCCCCGATGTCTCGTCGCCCTCGCCCGCACCGGACTCGTCGGAACTGTCGTCGGCTGCCATGTGTCCTCGAAGGGGGGTCGGAACCTACCCGATAAAAAAGTTACTTCGCGCGGGCGCCGCGCCTGTCACTTCCACGTGTCAGCCCCCGGGACGCCGGCCATGGAGCGTTTCGCGCGGCTCGTCGTCGCCGGTGGCCTCTCTCTCGTCGCCGGCCTCTGGACCCGGACGCTGGCGGCCGCCGGTTCGACGGCGTGGCTCGCGGGGACGGCGCTCGTCCTGACCGGCCTCCTCGCGCTCGCCGCGGGCATCGCCGTCGAACTGGACGTCTGATCGGCGTCGGATCCCGTCGCGAGATGCGGTCCATCGCCGCCCGGCGCCGGTCACCCGTGGTGGGGCGTCGCGTCCCCCTCGTCGCCGCCGCGGGTCGAGTACCCGACGTACACCTGGCCGAGGAAGACGAGGGTGAAAGCGGCGTTGAGGTACGCCGTGTAGCCGGTCGGTGCGGTCCCGCCGACCTCGCCGGCCGGCGGGACGAGGCCCAGACCCGTCCAGAGGTAGTGGATGGCGACGCCCGAGACGACGGCGGTCGCGAAGATGGCGACGAACAGGACTGCGGCCATCCGGAGCCCGTAGTACCGGCGGTAGGCGTCGACGATGGTCGGGACGATGAGGTCCGCGAAGATGAACGACATCACGCCGCCGAAGGCGATGCCGTTCGACCAGAGGATGACGGCGAAGGGGACGTTCCCCACCGAGCAGACGAAGGTGACGACGCCGACCGCGACGCCGATCGCGGCGCTGGCGA
>JBDGSZ010000078.1:0-5574 GCA_042217265.1 Haloferacaceae archaeon | reverse complement strand
AGATCCTCAGCCCCCGGTTCGGCGAGAACATCATCGGCGCCATCCAGGACCACGTCACCGGGACCTACCTGCTGACCAACAAGAACCCGCGGTTCACCGAGACGCAGGCGCTGGACCTCCTGCGGGCGACGAGCGTCGACGAGCTCCCGGACCCGGACGGGAAGGAGAACGGCGAGCCCTACTGGACCGGCCGGAGCATCTTCTCGGAGCTCCTGCCCGAGGACCTGAACCTCGAGTTCGGCTCCTCGGCGGGCGACACGGTGCGGATCGAGGACGGCCAGCTCGTCTCGGGCACCATCGACGAGGACGCCGTCGGCGCGTTCGGCGGCGAGATCGTCGACACCATCACGAAGGTCTACTCCAAGACCCGGGCGCGGGTGTTCGTCAACGAGGTGGCGTCGCTCGCGGTCCGCTCGATCATGCACTTCGGCTTCTCCATCGGCATCGACGACGAGTCCATCCCCCAGGACGCGGAGGTCGAGGTCGAGGAGGCCATCGGGGAGGCCTACGATCGGGTCGAGAAGCTCATCGAGGCCTACGAGGCGGGCGAACTCGAGAGCCTGCCCGGCCGCACGGTCGACGAGACCCTGGAGATGAAGATCATGCAGACGCTCGGGAAGGCCCGCGACAACGCCGGCGAGATCGCCGAGGACTACTTCGGCGACGAGAACCCGGCGGTCATCATGGCGCAGTCGGGCGCCCGCGGGTCGATGCTGAACCTGACCCAGATGGCCGGCTGTGTCGGGCAACAGGCGGTGCGCGGCGAGCGCATCAACCGCGGCTACGAGGACCGCACCCTGAGCCACTACGAGGAGGACGACCTCTCGGCGGAGGCCCACGGCTTCGTGGAGAACTCCTACCGGAGCGGCCTCAGCCCGCGGGAGTTCTTCTTCCACGCGATGGGCGGCCGCGAGGGTCTGGTCGACACCGCCGTCCGGACGTCGAAGTCCGGCTACCTCCAGCGGCGGCTGATCAACGCGCTCTCGGAACTCGAGGCGCAGTACGACGGCACCGTCCGGGACACCAGCGACACCATCGTCCAGTTCGAGTTCGGCGAGGACGGCACCTCGCCGGTGAAGGTGTCCTCGGACGAGGGCGACGGCATCGACGTCGAGAACATCGCCGACCGGGTGATGGAGGCCGAGTTCGACAGCGACGAGGAGAAAGAGCGGTTCCTCGGCGCCCGCGAACCGCCGACGAACCTCTCGGAGTACGCGGGCCCCGGGCTCGACAAGGCGAAGGGAATCGAGGTGGAGTCCGATGACTGAGTACGAACACGTCACGGACGACGTCGAGGCGGTCGTCGAGGACACCGAACTCCCCGGGCGGCTGAAGCGGCGGATCTACGAGACCGTCGAGGAACGCGGCGGCGTGACCGTCGAGCAGGCCGACGAGATCGCCCGCGCCACGGAGTCGCGCTACCTGGACACCCGGGTCGACCCCCTCGATCCCGTCGGGACCGTGAGCGCACAGTCCATCGGGGAGCCCGGCACCCAGATGACGATGAACACGTTCCACTACGCGGGCGTCGCCGAGATCGACGTCACGCAGGGCCTGCCCCGCCTCATCGAACTCGTCGACGCCCGCAAGGAGCCGGACACGCCGATGATGACCGTCCACCTCGAGGACGAGTACGCCACGGAGCGCGAGCGGGCCCACGAGGTGGTCTGGCAGATCGAGGCGACGCGCATCCTCGCGCTGGGCGACGTCTCCACCAACGTCGCTGACATGGTCGTCCGCATCGACCTCAACGACGAGACGCTGCTGGAGCGGTGGCCAACCGAGGACGACCCGACGGAGGTCGCCGACATCATCGCCGAGACCATCGAGGACGCGCTGGGCGTCGAGACGACACGACAGGACACCGTCATCGAGTTCGGCCCCGAGCAGCCGAGCTACCGCGAACTGCTCCAGCTGGTCGAGCGACTCCGCGACATCGTGTTCAAGGGCATCGAGGAGGTCTCCCGCGTGGTCATCCGGAAGGAGGAGACCGACGAGGGCGAGGAGTTCGTCCTCTACACGGAGGGCTCCGCGTTCGGCGACGTTCTCGACATCGAGGGGGTCGACGCCTCCCGGACGACCTGCAACAACATCCACGAGATCCACCGGCAACTCGGCGTCGAGGCCGCGCGCGAGGCCATCATCAACGAGACGATGGACACCCTGGAGGAGCAGGGCCTAGACGACGTGAACGTCCGGCACCTGATGCTCGTCGCCGACATCATGACCAACCGCGGCACCATCGAGTCCATCGGCCGGCACGGCATCAGCGGGTCGAAGGAGTCGGTGCTGGCCCGGGCGGCGTTCGAGGTGACGGTCAACCACCTGCTCGACGCCGCGGTCCACGGCGAGGAGGACGACCTCGACGGGGTCATCGAGAACGTCATCGTCGGGAAGCCCGTCTCCGTGGGGACCGGCGACGTCGACCTGCGGATGGACGCGGCCCGCCTCGCGACGCCCGAGCGCGACTCCTCCGACGGGGAGAGCGACACGGCGGCCGACTAGATGCGCGTCACCCTGTCGGACCGCGAGCGGCGGTACATCGCCCTCTTCGAGGACGAGACGGGAGCGACCGCGCGTGACTGCCTGGTCTTCGAGGGGGACGGCGACAGCGACGAGGACGGGGACGACGAGACCGGGAACGGGAACGGCTGCGTCGTCTTCCTCGTCGCGGCCGGCGAGATGGGCCAGGCGGTCGGTCCCGGCGGACGCCGGGTGACGCGGGTCGAGAAGCGGGTCGACCGGCCGGTGAAACTCGTCGAGGACGCCGACACCGCCGAGGCGTTCGTGGCGAACGCGCTGGCGCCGGCCGCGGTCCGGCACGTGACGGTGAGCGAGCAGGGCGACCGGGTGGCGTACGCCGAAGTGCCCCCGGACGACCGCGGTGCGGCCATCGGACGCGACGGGCGGAACATCGAGACCGCCCGCCGGCTCGCCGCGCGTCACTACGACGTCGACGACATCCAGTTGACGTAGGGCCGCCGCTCCGTGACCCGCTCGCCGGATGTTCGGGAGACGGGCGTCGTGACGCCGAGACCGCCTCAGCGCTCGTCTCCGGGGGTCATGCGTCGTGCTGCGGACGTCTCGACGCCGCGAATGACGGCGCTTAAGTGCCTCCGCCGGGAACGACGCAGCACTATGGCGAACGGCAAGTACGCCGCGCGGAAGCTCAAGAAGGACCGCCAGAAACACCGGTGGTCCGACTCGAAGTACGCCCGGCGGGAGCGCGGACTCGGCAAGAAGTCCGACCCGCTGGAGGGCGCACCGCAGGGTCGGGGCATCGTGCTGGAGAAGGTCGGCATCGAGGCCAAGCAGCCCAACTCGGCCATCCGGAAGTGCGTCCGGGTCCAGCTCATCAAGAACGGCAAGCAGGTGACGGCGTTCTGCCCGGGCGACGGCGCCATCTCGTTCATCGACGAGCACGACGAGGTCACCATCGCCGGCATCGGCGGCGCGAAGGGCCGCGCGATGGGCGACCTCTCGGGCGTGAACTACAAGGTCGAGAAGGTGAACGGCGTGTCGCTCATCGAGCTGGTGCGCGGGAACGCGGAGAAGCCCGTCCGATGAGCTCGGAAGCGCCCGAACCCGACGCCCCCGCCGGCGACGAGGAGGGCACCGACGCCCTCCTGTTCGGCGAGTGGGAGATCGGCGAGATCGAGTACACCGATCCCAGCACCCGCCGGTACATCTCGGTGACGCCGGTCGCGCACACGATGGGTCGTCACGCCTCCAAGCAGTTCAAGAAGAGCGAGATCTCCATCGTCGAGCGCCTCATCAACCGGCTGATGCAGACCGAGGACAACACCGGCCAGAAGCAACGCGCCATGGGCATCGTCCGGGAGGCGTTCGAGATCGTCCACGCGCGCACCGACGAGAACCCGGTCCAGGTGCTCGTCACCGCCGTCGAGAACGCGGCCCCGCGCGAGGAGACCGTCCGCCTGAAGTACGGCGGCATCTCCGTCCCGCAGGCCGTCGACGTGGCGCCCCAGCGCCGCGTCGACCAGGCGCTGATGTTCCTGGCCGAGGGCTGCTACCGCGGCTCCCACAAGTCGACGACGAGCGCCGCCGAGGCGCTGGCAAACCAGCTCGTCGGCGCCGCCGACTACGACGTCGGGACCTACGCCATCAACCAGAAAGAGGAGAAAGAGCGCGTCGCGGCCGCCGCGCGGTAACGCCGTTCGCCCCCTTCCGCTTCGTCCTCGCCGCCCGCTCCCGCCGCGAGCCGTGGCCGCGCGAGCCCGCCGGCCGTCGAGCCGCGGCCGTGCGTGTCGACGTGTCTCTCGGGATCGACGCGTCAGTCGGCTGCCCGCGGTTCGTCGCCCCCCGAGCCGACGGCGTACTCGCGGGTGACGTCGACGAGCGCGCGGCGGTAGTCGCTCTCGCTCGGGTCGCGGGCGAGCGAGCGGAAGCGCCGGCGGAAGGAGTCGAACGAGACGGCGGCGGCGTCGCCCGCGGCGACGCGGGCGAGGTCGTAGAGCCGGTGGTCCGGATCGACGAGGTCGTGGCGCTCGACCAGCGCCAGCGCGAAGGCGGCGTTGACCGCCGCGAGGTCGGGGTTGGTCGTCGGCGTGACGCGGCGGTGATCGCCGCCGGGCCGGTCGTCGACGCCGCGGTACGGCGCCGGGTCGGCCCGCCCGGCGACCGCGGCCGCGACCCCTGACTCCAGGAACTGGACGAGCTTGTCCGCGGGCGCCAGGGAGAGGGTGATGTCGTCGGCGTAGATGTCCTTCATGTGGTTGGCGATCTGGTAGCAGTGGACCACGCGCCGGCGCTCGACGGAGCGGCCGGCGAGCGCGAGGAAGAGCGCCTCCTCGGTGGACTGGGTGTGGGAGGGGTGGCCCTCCTCGTGGCGGGCCATGTGGGCGAACTCGTGGAGCGCGAGCTCGCGGGACATCGCGCTGGAGGCGGCCTGGCGGGAGATGTTCAGGACGTGGTGGTCGTCGTAGTGGGCGGTCCAGGTGCGCTCGTCGGGGTCCTCGCGGACGTGGACGCGGACCGGCCGGTCGAGGTCGTGTTCGGTGCGGAAGAGGTCGGCCGCGCCGAGGAAGGGGTCTGCCGGCGCCTGCCCCTGTATGCGGACATCCATGCGTACGCCCCACAGGGGACGGTCGGTGTTGACTGTTACGCGTGTCCGTGGCGAGCGTCGGGCACGTCGAGCGGCCGCGCGACCCCCGACCGCTCCGCGCGGACGCGCACGGAGCACCGGCTACGGGGTCGTGTCACTCCCCGACGAACGGCGCGGTCCGGCCCGCTCGCGGGCGATTTCCGACCGGGCCGAAACACTATCCTTTTGACCCTCCTTCCGGAAAGGAGTGGTAATGGGCCGACGCAAAAAGATCGTACAGGAGTGCGAGCGGCTGATGGACCGCCCGGAGCAGATCCGGAACATCGCCATCGCCGCCCACGTCGACCACGGCAAGACGACGCTGACGGACAACCTGCTGGCCGGCGCGGGGATGATCTCGGAGGAGACCGCGGGCCAGCAGCTCGCGATGGACACCGAGGAGGACGAGCAGGAGCGGGGCATCACCATCGACGCGGCGAACGTCTCGATGACCCACGAGTACGAGGACG
>JBDGSZ010000103.1:0-5618 GCA_042217265.1 Haloferacaceae archaeon | reverse complement strand
CGGTCGGCGACGGCGTCGACGCCGTCGCCTCCGCGCTCGACGGCGGCGGCGTCGTCCCCGGCGCGGGCGCGACCGAGACGCGGGTCGCGAGCGCCGTCCGCGACGCCGCGGCGAGCATCGGCGGCCGCGAGCAGCTGGCCGTCGAGGCCTTCGCCGACGCCGTCGAGGCCATCCCCCGCGTGCTCGGGCAGAACGCCGGCCAGGACCCCATCGACACGCTCGTCGACTTGCGGGCCGCGAACGAGTCCGGCCGCGCGGGCATCGTCGGCGCCGGCGCCGACGCGACCGTCGCCGACCCCGTCGACCACGGCGTCCTCGACCCCGCCGCGGTCAAGCGCGAGGCCGTCGAGTCGGCCGTCGAGGCCGCCACGATGGTCGTCCGCATCGACGACGTCATCAGCGCGCAGTAGCGCCGCCCGCCCGTGGCCCCCGACCCGCCCGCGGTGCGACGGTTCGACGCCGACTACCTCCGTCGGACCCGGCGGGGCCTCTGGGCGGACCGGACCGCGCTCGACCCGCTCTCCTTGCCCGACCGCGAGCGCGTCCTCGACGTCGGCTGTGGCACCGGCGAACTGACGCGCGTGCTCGCCGAGGAGGCGCCCGCGGACGCGACGGTGATCGGCCTCGACGCCGACCGGGACCTGCTGACCGCGGCGCGCGGGGCGGCCGACGCCGTCCTCGTCGGCGACGCCACCCGGCTCCCCGTCGCGGCCGACGCCGTCGACCTCGCGGCCTGCCAGGCGCTTCTGGTGAACCTCCCCGACCCGCGGGACGCGGTCGCCGAGCTCGCGCGGGTCTCGACGGACCTCGTCGCCGCGGTCGAACCCGACAACGCCGCGGTGACCGTCGAGTCGACCGTCGACGCCGAGGCGGCGGTCGAGCGCCGCGCCCGCGAGGCCTACCTCGCCGGCGTCGCCACCGACGTCGCGCCGGGCGACCGCGTGGCCGACCTGTTCCGCGACGCCGGGCTGACCGGCGTCCGGACCCGCCGGCACCGCCACGAGAAGCGCGTCGAGCCCCCCTACCGCGAGGCGGACCTGCGGGACGCCGCGCGGAAGGCCTCCGGCGCGGGCCTGGCCGACCACGAGGCCGAACTCAGGCGCGCGCTCGACGACGAGGCATACGACGCGCTCCGGGCGGACTGGCGGGCCGTGGGGCGGCAGGCGGTCGCGGCGATGCAGGAGGGCGGCTACCGCCGGGTTGAGGTCGTCCCCTTCGACGTGACCGTCGGACGCGTCCCGGCCTCGCGGTGAGGGCAGCGCCCCGGTCCGGACCGTCTCCGCCGCCTACACCACGTCCCCGCGCACCGTCGCCCCCTCCTGCCGGGCGCGGTACTCGTCGACCGCCGCCGCGGCCTCCGCGGCCGTCCCCTCGTCGACGCCGAGCATCTCCAGCGCCCCGGCGAGCGTCGGGAACGGGAGGTCGCCGCCCCGGAGCCGCTCCAGGGACTCCTCCGCGCGGGTGCCGTCGACCCACAGGCAGACCCCCCGCGGGTCCAGGATCTCCTCGTAGGCCTCGCGGGCCAGCGCGCCCTTCAGCCGCTGGGTCACGTTGTCGTCGAAGGAGGCGTTGCACACCTCGAGGTGGACGGGCTCGTCGTCGGGCAGGAGGTGGGCGGCCAGGCACCTCTCGGGCGCCGCGTGGCCGGCGTCGTTCGCGCGCAGGTGCTCGGGGTACCGCTCGGCCCACTCGGCGGACACGGACTTCCCGACGCCCCGGACGCCGTGGGACTCGACGAACTCGTCCTCGCGGTCCGGGTCGTCGCGCATGAGCAGGTCCTTGGTGAGGTAGACGTCGAGCCGGTCGACGGGGTCGAGCCCGAGGGCGACGTCGCCGTACACCCACACCTCCCGCACCGGGACGGGCATGGGGTCGGACTCGACGGCGTCGAGGACGGCCTCGACCCGGTCCAGCGCGGCGTCGCGGTCCATCGCCCGCGGCTCGGCGGCCGACGGACTAAACCCTGACCCTCCGGATCGCCGGGCCCGCGAAATAAACCTTCCTGCCCTGTGTGCTCCGTGCGGATGGACGACACGCGCGCCCGGCCCGGACGGAGTTATCGGGGCCCCACGTCCTTTGTCCGATCATGCCAGCACGCCGCAGACGGTTGCTGAAGCTCGGCGGGATCGCGCTCGCGGGCCTCGCCGGCTGTTCCGCGCCGGCCGACGGGGACGCGACGACGGCCGCCGACGCGACGGCCACGCCGACCGCGACGCCCGCCGGAACGCCCGCGTCGACCGGCGGCACGCCCGGGGGGAACGTCCTCGGCGGGCCGAACGACCTCCGGGCCGGGGCGACGGTCCGCGCCCGGGTGCTCGACGGCGACCAGGGGGCGGGCCGGTACGTCTTCTCGCCCGCCGTGGTCTGGGTCGAGGAGGGGGCCTCGATCACCTGGACGATCGAGGACGCCGCCCACTCGGTGACGGCCTACCACGCCGACAACGGCGGCCGGGCGACGCGGATCCCCGCGGGGGCCGAGCCCTTCGACTCGGGTACGCTCGACCCCGGGACGACCTTCGAGCACACGTTCGGGACCGCCGGGGTGTACAACTACCTCTGCGTGCCCCACGAGGGCTTGGGGATGGTCGGCCTCGTCGTCGTCGGGGAGCCGAAGGGCGGCCCGGGGACGACGCCGCCCGACGACGTCTCCACCGGCGCCGCGAGCCAGGCCCTCACCCGGCTGCTGGAACTCGCCGGCATCGGCGGCGGTGGCGGCACCACGGCGTACGCCTACGCCGACGCCACCTGGGACTCGTACTGGTACTCGCTGTACAACATGAGCACCAACATCGCGATGAGCGGCAACGGGCTCACGTTCCCCCGCACCGACGCCCAGCGCGAGACGTTCAAGAAGCGGCTGCAGGGGATGTTGAAGGCCGCGGACACGGACAAGCCGCCCGTCCGCAACCCCAACCTCAACCAGTTGCCGTTCACCTCCGGCGACCCCCACTTCACCCAGAAGCCCGTCTTCGACGCGGGCGACGGGCGGCCGGACGCCGCGACGCTGACCTGGGACCCGGCGGAGTCCTCGAAGGAGGTCAGCCCCTCGTCGGTCGCCTGGACACACACGAAGGGCGTGACGTGGGCGAAGAACTTCGAGAAGCACTTCGACGTGCTCCCGGCGTCGCTCGCCGCGAAGTTCCGAGCGCAGGTGCTCACGACCCTCGCGCAACTGGGGGTGAAGGGGGCGCTCGTCGACGGCGGGCCGCAGGGCAACGGCCTCCTGACGAAGGGCGACTCGCTCGAACTCGTCTCGCGGGTCGCGCCCGGCGGCGGCGGGGTCGTCGACGACGCCGCCCGCCCGAACCACCACTCGGCGATGCTGTGGTTCCTCGCCGACCTGACCAGCCTCGCGCGGGGCGGCTGGTACGGCTACGTCAACCCCGAACCGCTCATCCCCGCCGCGAAGATACAGCAACTGACCGACGGGATGGCGAGGAC
Organism: Haloferacaceae archaeon; assembly: GCA_042217265.1. GTDB lineage: Archaea > Halobacteriota > Halobacteria > Halobacteriales > Haloferacaceae > CAZMLQ01. Next base: position 2,177 of record JBDGSZ010000103.1, on the reverse strand, counting down.
GACGATGAACCTGTTCGCGCCCGCGGACGTCGTCTCGGCCGGGTCGGCGCGCGACCTGGGCCAGCTGCTCGGCGCCGTCGGCTGGTACGGCACCCACGCCGGGAGCGACGACCTGCGGTCGAAGGCGGCGTCGTACGCCGACGACCTCGCCGCGGCGGTCGAGTCCCGGCTGGAGGCGAGCGGCCGGGTCGCCGGGGGCGCGGACAACCAGGCCGCGACCCAGGGCATCGTCGGGCAGGGTCTGCTGTGGGCCTCGCAGGTCGAGGGCGTCGACCACGCCGCCACCGCCGACGCGGTGCTCGGCTACCTGCTCGAAGACCTCTGGGACGACGACGCCGGCACGTTCGCAAGCGGCGCCGACGCGACGACCTACCGGATCACGTCCCGCGACGCCTCGGACGTCACGGGCGGGGTCAACGCCGCCGGCGCCCTCCTCGACCGGGACGTCGAGTCGAAGTACGCCCGGTTCTTCGACGCGACGTTCAACCGGGGGCGGCTCCAGCGCGCCCAGCGCCCACAGTCGGTCGACGAGAAGGCCGCGGACGCCCCGCCGCTCCCGCCGAAGGCCGGCGGCGAGTTCGGGCAGGCGGCCGTCTACAACGACGCCGTCGCGTACGACGCCGACGCCGACGAGTGGCGCGTCGTCGACGACGGGTTCACCACCGGGTGGGCGCTCCAGCTCGCCAACCAGGACATCTGGATCGGGCAGTGGGCCGGCGACGAGTACCAGGGCCGGGGCGTCCCCGGCCGGAGCGACGAGCCGCCGGCCTGACGGCCGCGACCCCCCGTCCAACGGCACACGCCTTCCCGACCGCCCGTCCGACGGTGCCCACGGGGACGACGAGGGACGAAAGCGGTTTCCCGGCCCGTCGACAACCCCGTGGCGATGGAGTGTGACAAGTGCGGCCGGGACGCCGTCGTCCACGCCGCCTACTCCGGCGCCCACCTCTGCGGGCGTCACCTCCGGCGGTCGGTCGACAAGCGGGTCCGGCGCCGCATCAGGCGGGACGGCCTGCTCCCCGACGACGCCACGCCCGAGGACCCCGAGACGTGGGTGATCGGCCTCTCCGGCGGGAAGGACAGCGTCGTCCTCACGCACGTCCTCGCGGACACCTTCGGCCGCGACCCGCGGGTGGAGCTGGTCGCGCTCTCGATCCACGAGGGAATCGAGGGCTACCGCGACGAGTCGCTCGCGGCCTCCCGACGGCTCCTCGACGACCTCGACGCCGACGTCGAGCACGTCGAGGTCTCCTACGCCGACGAACTGGGCGTCGAGATGGACGACGTGGCCGCCGAGGACCCCCTCGACATGGCCCCGTGTGCGTACTGCGGCGTGTTCCGCCGCGACCTGCTGGAGGCCTACGCGACGGACCTCGGGGCCGACAAGCTCCTCACGGGGCACAACCTCGACGACGAGGCCGAGACGGCGCTGATGAACCTCCTCGAGGGGGACGTCGAGCGGATGGCCGAGCACTTCGACGCGAGCCTCGGGCCCTTCGACGAGCGGGGCGACCCCGGTCCCTTCGTTCCCCGCGCGAAGCCGCTGCGTGACGTGCCCGAGAGCGAGGTGGCGCTGTACGCCCACACCGCGGACCTGCCCGTCCACCACGCCGAGTGCCCCCACGCCAGCGAGTCGTTCCGGGCGGAGGTCCAGGAGTTCATGCTGGGGTTGGAGGAGGGACATCCGGGGACGCGCCACTCGATCCTCTCGGGCTACGAGGACCTGGCCGCGATGGCGGCCGAACGGTACCGCGACGGCGGCCCCGACCTCGGCGAGTGCGAGCGGTGCGGGTCGCCGAGCGGCCGGGACGTCTGTCGGAAGTGCCGGCTGGTCGAGGCCGTCGAGGCCGCCGACTGATGCCGCGCGGCGCGACGGCTCCCCGCGGTCGCCGGATGGCGGCTGCTCGGGGTTTCGACCGTCGAAAAAAGCGCGACGTTCGGGACGCTACCGGATGACGTCGACGCCGTTGTGACTCTCCAGTTCCTCGCGGCCGCCGTCGGACCACGAGGGCGTGCCCTCGTCGGAGCCCGACCCGCCCGGCGGACCCGCGTCGGGGTCGAAGTCGCCCTCGATGCTCGCCCGCGACCGGTCGGCCTGCTTCTGGGTCGTCGGGCCGAGCACCTGGGCGCTCTGGACGCCGGTCATGATGGCCATGACCCGGACCTTGCCCTTGTAC
>JBDGSZ010000063.1:0-5630 GCA_042217265.1 Haloferacaceae archaeon | reverse complement strand
AGCGGGTCGCGGTCGGTCGCCTCGCGCTCGACGGCCCGCACCCGCTCCAGGGTCTCGGCGGTCCGGTCGGAGACCTCGTCACGTGCGCCGGTCACACCCAGGCGCGCCTGGACGTAGACGTAGCCCGAACTCAGGCGGAGGAGGTCGGCCATCCGGTCCTCGCCCGTCGTCGGCGCGACGATGAACACGAGGTCGAGGCCGTGCTCGTCACACGCCGCGCGGAGCGGTCCGGCCTCCTCGGCCGGCAGGTCCGGAACGACGAACCCGTCGACGCCGACCTCGGCCGCCCGGCGGACGAACGGCTCCGGGCCGGGATCGCCGCTCAGGCCGTTCTCGGTGCCGTACCGGAAGACGAGGTTGTAGTAGGTCATACAGACGACGGGCGCGTCGACGTCGAGGTCGGCGACGAACTCCAGGTACCGCTCGGGCGTCATCCCGGCCTCTAGGGCGCGGACGATGCCCGCCTGGATGGTCGGTCCCTCGGCGATGGGCTCGGAGAACGGGAGGCCGAGTTCGATGGCGTCGGCGCCGCCCTCGTCCAGGGCCTCGACGTACGCGAGCGACGCCTCGTAACTCGGGTCGCCGGCGACGAGGTAGGGGACGAACGCGGGGCCGTCGTCGAACGCCGCCGCGAGGCCGCTCATAGGCCCCCCGTCAGCTCGAAGACGTCCATGTCGGGGGCGTTGCGTACCTCGCGCCGTGCGGTCTCCTCGATGGCCGCCTCGAGGTCCTTGTCGCCCCGCCCCGAGACGTTGACGAGGACGCTGTCGCCGAGCGACCGGTGGTGCTCCTCGAGGTAGGCGAAGGCGTGGGCGGTCTCCAGCGCGGGGATGATGCCCTCGGTCTGCGAGAGCCGGTGGAACCCCGACAGCGCGGCGTCGTCGTCGACGTTCACCGCGCGGACGCGGCCCGTGTCAACGAGGTGGGCGAGTTCCGGCCCGACGCCCGCGTAGTCCAGCCCCGAGGAGACGCTGTGGGACTCCATGATCTGCCCGTCCGGGTCCTGGAGGACCTTCGTGCGGGCGCCGTGGAGGACGCCCTCGCCGCCGGTCGAGAGCGACGCGGAGTTGGGCGCGACCCCCTCCTCGTCGTCGACCCGGAGCGAGGAGCCGCCCGCCTCGACCGCGTAGAGGGCGACGTCCTCGTCGTCGACGAAGCGCGCGAACGTCCCCATCGTGTTCGACCCGCCGCCGGCACACGCGAGCACGGCCTCGGGGAGGCCGCCCCGCTCTTGCATCTGCCGCCGGGCCTCCGCGCTGATGACCGCCTGGAAGTCCCGGACCATCGACGGGAACGGGTGGGGGCCGACGACGCTCCCGATGACGTAGTGGGTGTGCTCGACGTTGGTCGCCCAGTCGCGCATCGTCTCGCTGATGGCCTCCTTCAGCGTCCCCCGCCCGACGGTGACGGGGTTCACGTCGGCCCCGTTCAACCGCATCCGGAAGACGTTGGGGCGCTGGCGGTTGATGTCCCGCTCGCCCATGTAGATCTCGCAGGGCATGTCGAGGTGGGCGGCGGCCATCGCCGTCGCGGTGCCGTGCTGGCCGGCACCCGTCTCGGCGATGATCCGCTCTTTCCCCATGTACCTGGCCAGCAGGACCTGGCCGAGGGCGTTGTTCAGCTTGTGGGCCCCGCCGTGGAGGAGGTCCTCGCGCTTGAGATAGACCTCGCAGTCGTACCGCTCCGAGAGCCGTTCGGCGTGCTGGGTCGGCGTCGGCCGGCCGCCGAACTCGCGGAGTCGGCGCCGGAACTCGTCCATGAAGCCGTCCTCGTTCTCCAGCACGTACCGCTCGTAGGCGTCCTCGAGTTCCTCGATGGCCGGCATCAGCGCCTCCGGCACGTATTGTCCCCCGTACTTCCCGAACTTGCCGTCCTCGCCGTTGGATGTGGTGCTCATGCTGTCGCCGTGGTGAACCGCTCTACGTTCGTCCGCACGTCGCCGTCCATGATCGCGCTCCCGACCAGGAGCGCGTCCGCGCCCGCCTCGCGCATCCGCCGGACGTCCGCCGTCGACGCGATCCCGCTCTCGGCCACGAGCGTGACCTCGGCCGGCGCCGCCGGCGCCACCCGCTCGAACGTCCCGAGGTCGACCTCCAGCGCGGCCAGGTCGCGGTTGTTCACGCCGATCAGCGTCGCCCCGGCATCGACCGCCGTCCGCAGCTCCTCGCGGGAATGGACCTCGACCAGGGGCTGGAACCCGCGCGCCTCGGCGGCCGCCACCAGCCCCGGCAGGTCGTCCACGAACCGGGCGATGAGCAGGACGACGTCCGCCGCCACGCGGTCCAGTTGGTCCTCGCGCATGATAAAGTCCTTCCGGATCACCGGCACGTCGACCGCCCCGCGGACCCGGGCGAGCGCCTCGGGCGACCCGCCGAAGTGCTCGGGTTCGGTCAGCACTGAGAGCGCCGTCGCGCCGCCCGCGACCATCGACTCCGCGAGCGCCACGGGGTCCTCGCGCCGCTCGCCCTCGGTCGTCGGGCTCGTCGGCTTCACCTCCGCGATCACCGGCACCCGCCCGTCGGCCTCGGCGGCCGCGAACGCCTCCGGGAGCGACCGCGCCTCGACCCGAACCCGGCCGCCCTCCCCCCCTCGCTCCCGGGCGCTCGCGAGGATGGACCGCACGGCCGGCGCGAGTTCTTCGTCACTAGCGTTCATCGTTGTCCAATCGTGGGCATTTTTGTACATAAGGCTTGCGTCGCGACCCCGGCGCGCGGGTTTCAAGACGCGGGCCGGCCTGGTGGCGGTATGGACGACGCGGGAGTCTTCGCCCGGGAATCGCCCCGCCTGGACCGGACGGTACAGGTCGGCGTCGCGGCCGGCCGGATCATCAGCGTCTCCTTCCCGGACGAGGCGCCGGCCGACGCCGGCGATGATCATCCGTTGCTCGATCGTCTGTTCGAATACCTCGACGGCGGCGGGGACGTGACCGACGTCGAGGTCGCGCTGACCCTGCCCACCGACCAGCGGCGGGTGCTGGAGACTGTCCGGTCGCTACCCTACGGGCGGACGGCGTCGCTCGACAGGGTGGCGCGCATGAGCGACCTCGACCCGGAAGACCCGGACGACCGGGAGACGGCGACCGCGGCGCTCGCCGCGAACCCGACCCCCGTGTTCGTGCCGGACCACCGGGTCGCGGGCGGGGCGGGCGCGACGCCGCCGGACGTGGCTGAGCGACTCAGGGACCTCGAGAGCTAGTCCAGCACGGCGGCCGTGACCGTCCCGTCGGCGTATACAGTCACGGTACATTCCTCGACGGGGAAGCTCACCATCCCGCCCTCGCGGCGGCTGCCGTCCGCCCGCTCGGCGAAGAGCGCGTCGAGCGCCTCCGGGTCGATCGCCCTGTACAGCGTTCCGGGCTCCGGCGGGTCGCCGGTCGCGCGTCTGACCGCCTCCATCACCGCGACGCTCGGGCGGTCCGGATCGCCGTCGACCCGTACCTCACAGACCGCGTCGTCCCCTCCGGTTCCGGCTCCGATCTGCCATTCTTCTCCGGCCGCCATCGTGTGTCCGCCTCTCAGGCGCCCCGGATATAATTGACTGCCGGTTTTCGCGGCTGAAAACCGCCTCACCGCGCTCGCCACCCGTCGATCCCCGGGTCGATCCCCGCCCACTCGTGGACCAGGAACTCCAGGGCGTTGACGAGGTAGTGGGCGACGACGACGGCGAGCAGGCTCCCGGTGATGACGAACGCGGCCGCCAGGACGAACCCGAGCGTCCCGGTGACGACCACGCCCACGCGTCCCTGTGCGCCGTGACCGGCGGCGAAGGCCAGCGACGAGAGGGCGGCGAGGAGCCACGGGGAGACGCCGAACCCGGCCCCGAGCGCCCCGACGAGCACGCCGCGAAAGAGCAGCTCCTCGAAGCCGGCGATGACCGGGAGGACGACAAGCAGGAGGACGGCCCAGCCGGCGGTCGACCCCGGCGCCAGCGCCCGCCGGAGCTCCTCGCCGCCGCCGAACCCGACGCGCCGGCCGACCGCCGCGCCAGCCTCGTTGGCGGCGTAGAGCGCCGCCCCGAGGACGGCCCCGGCCGCGAGCGCGTCCGTCCCGAGGCCCGACGGCCCCGCGCCAAGCGCCGCCGCCGGGACGCCGGTGTACCACGCCCCGGCGAGCAGGAGGGTGCCGAGCGCCCCCTGTGAGAGGGCGACGTTCGCCAGCAGGACGCCGGTCGACGGTCCCGCCGGCGTCGCGCCGCCGACCCCCCCGGTCGTCGGGTCGGACCGCTCGACCGGGGTCGGCTCGGGGTCCGCCGGCGACGTCGCCTCGGTCCCGTCCTCCGCATCGTCGGTGGCCGGCGGTTCGACCGGAACGCCGTCGTCGCGGCGGATGCGGTCGTCCGGGGACCCGGGGCGGCGCGGTCGCTCCGGACGGTCGAACGGGGTGGCGCGGTCGCGGTCGACCGCCGGGGTCGGCCGGTCGTCCGGGTCGGCGGCCGTGGCGCCGTCGCCGCCGACGGCGCCCTGGGACATGCGCGCGAGCAGGAGGAGCGCGGCCAGCACGACGCCGGCGAACCCGGCGAAGGCCGGCCAGTCCGTCACGTCTACTGCGGGCTGGGGCTGCTGGGGCCGCGCTGCTGGCTCTGGCCGTCGAGCGCGGACCCGGTGATCTGCTTCAGCCGGTCGACCAGCGAGTCCTTCTCGGGTTCGCCCTCGAGGGCGACGTCGAGCACCTCGCTGATGTGCTCGACCGGGATGATCTCGATCATCTCCTCGTACTCGTCCTCGATCATCACGTCCTGCGTGTTGGCGGCGGGGATGATGACCCGATCCATGCCGGCCTTGGCGGCGGCCTCGATCTTGTGCGTGACGCCGCCGACGGGCAGGACGTCGCCACGGACCGAGAGCGACCCGGTCATCGCGAGGCTCTGGTCGACCCCGACGCCCTCCAGCGCGGAGATGACGGCGGTCGCGACGGTGATGGACGCGGAGTCGCCGTCGACGCCCTGCTGACCGGTCTGGACGAACTGGATGTGAATGTCCTTGTCGGAGATGTTCTCGTCGGAGAACTTCTTGATGATGGCCGAGACGTTCTGGACGGCCTCCTCGGCCATCTCCTTCAGTTGGCCGGTGGCGATGACCTCGCCGGGGCCCTGGGAAGGGGTAACCTCCGCCATCACGGGCAGGACGATGCCGGAGTCCTCGCCCATGACCGCGAGGCCGTTGACGCGGCCGACGACGTGGCCCTCACTGACCTGGAGCTCGTAGTCCTTGCGGCGTTCGATGTACTCGTCGGCGAGCTGTTGCTCGATGGAGCGCGAGCGACCCTTGGCCTGGAGGACGTGCTCCCGGGTGGTCCGGTCGGCGTCCTCCGCGCGGGCCATGTCGCCCGCAACCCGCACGAGGCCCCCGAGGTTCCGCAGTTCGAGCGTCAGGTGGCCCTTGCGGCCGGCCCGGCGGCGGGCCTCCAGGATGACCTCGCGGATGGCGTCCTCGTCGAAGTGGGGCAGGCGGCCGTCCTTGGCGACCTCCTGGGCCACGAACCGTGCGTACTTGCGCCGCATCTCGGCCGTGTCCTCGATGGTGTCGTCGAAGTACACCTCGTAGCCGTAGCCCTTGATGCGCGAGCGCAGCGCCGGATGCATGTTCTCCATCGCGTCGAGGTTCCCGGCCGCGACCATCACGAAGTCCGTCG
>JBDGSZ010000058.1:0-5664 GCA_042217265.1 Haloferacaceae archaeon | reverse complement strand
ACCCGGCGGAGCGACGGAAGCTGTTCGCCGACGCGGTCGCCGCCCACCGCGAGCGCGGGAGCCGGTTTCTGACCGTCGAACTCGACCCGTCGGCGGTCGGGGACGACGGGGAGACGACGGACCCGGACGGGGACGCGGACGTGGAGGACCAGCCGGTCCCCTGGATCCAGTTCGCCGACCGGACGTTCAACCTGGACTGCACCGACGAGGAACTGGACCGCCTGGACGCCCTGCTGGAGGAGTTCCCGGAGTTCCGAATCGACGCGATGGAGTCCCCCGAGGAGGCCGAGGGGACGAACGTCCGCATCAGCGCCCGGTCGGACGCCAACCGGCTTGCGGCGTTCGTCGACCGGGCGTTCGAATCCGTCTACGGCGCCCCCGATGGCTACCGTGCGTGGGTCGTCCGGGTGTGACCGGGGCCGCCCGGACACGAACGAACTAAGCGCTCGGAGCAGCGAACGTGTGTCATGCGACGCCAGGCACCGACGACCGACGACCGCCGGCCGTCTGGCGGTGACCGCGGATGACCGACGCGTCCCCGCCCGCGCCGTTCGCCGACCCGGTGATCCCGGTGGCGAGCGAGGCCGACGCGGCGCGGACCGCCGACGCGGCGCTCCCCCACCTCGCCGCCGCCGGCGGCCGCGCGCTGGTGACGTACGTCGTCGAGAAGGCCGGCGGCGCCCCGGACAAGGCCTCCGTCGAGCAGCGCGAGGCGGTGGCCGAGGCGGCGTTCGCGGCCTTCCGCGAGCGGGCCGACGGGACGGGCGTGAGCGTCGAGACGACGATCCGGTACGGGACCGACGTAGCCGGGGAGATCCGGGCGGCGGCCGCCGACAGCGGCGCGAGCGCGATCGTGTTCGTTCCCCGCCAGGGGAGCCGGTGGGCCGACCTCCTGACCGGGAACGTGCGCCGGAAACTGGTCCTCGGCAGCGACGTGCCGGTGGTCGTGTTGCCGACCGCCGACCCCGACGACGGAGGGGAGTAACATGGCTCGAACGGGGGTCACGACGGGAGGGGGACGGGCGTGACCGACGACGAGGAACTCGCCAAGGACCTCGGGCCGCTGGCGGCGCTGACCATCGGCGTCGGGACGATGATCGGCGCGGGCATCTTCGTCCTGCCGGGCATCGTCGTCGAGCGCATCGGCCCGCTGGCGGCGGCGGCGTTCGTCCTCGGCGGCGTCATCGCCATCTTCACCGCGCTCTCGGCCTCGGAACTCGGCACCGCGATGCCGAAGTCGGGCGGTGCGTACTACTACGTCAACCACGGACTGGGGCCGCTGTTCGGCTCCGTCGCGGGCTGGGCCAACTGGATCGGCCTCGCGTTCGCGTCGTCGTTCTACATGGCCGGGTTCGGGACGTACATCGCCCGGCTCGGCGGGTTCGCGTCGGACGCGGTCCTGCTGAACCTCGCGGGAGTCGTCGTCCTGACGAACGCGAAGGCCATCGCGCTGGCCGGCGCGGCTCTGTTCATCCTCGTGAACTACGTCGGCGCGAAGGAGACGGGGACGCTCCAGAACGTCGTCGTCATCACGCTGGTCGCCATCCTGGTGGTGTTCAGCGCGTTCGGGTTGGCGAACGCCGACCTCCGGACGCTCCTGCCGCTGGCGCCGAACGGCTACGCCGACCTGCTGCCGGTGACCGGCCTCATCTTCGTCTCGTACCTCGGGTTCGTCCAGATAACCTCCGTCGCCGAGGAGATCAAGGATCCCGGCCGGAACCTCCCGCGGGCGGTCATCGGGAGCGTCGTCATCGTGACCGTCGTCTACGCCGTCGTCCTGCTGGTCGTCCTCGCGGCGGTTCCGAACGACCTGATCGCCGGTTCGGACACGGCGATGGTCAACGCGGCGGCCCGCCTGATTGGCCCGGTCGGGGCCGCGGCGCTCCTCTTCGGCGGCCTGCTGGCCACCGCCTCGTCGGCCAACGCCTCCATCCTCGCGTCCTCGCGCATCAACTTCGCCATGGGCCGGGACGGGCTCGTGGTCGAGGAGCTGAACGACATCCACCCCCGGTTCGGCACCCCATACCGCTCCATCGCGGTTACCGGCGCCCTCATCCTGCTGTTCATCGTCTTCGGCGATCTCGTCCTGCTGTCGTCGGTCGGCGCGGCGCTTCACCTCATCATCTACGGCCTGCTCAACCTCTCCCTGATCGTCATGCGGGCGGCCGATCCCGAGGAGTACCAACCCGACTACGAGATCCCGCTCTACCCGGTCGTCCCGATCCTCGGGGCGGTCTTCTCGTTCGCACTCATCGTCTTCATCGAACCGCTGGCTATCGTCCTCTCGTTCGGCCTGGCGGCGTTCGCGGTGGCGTGGTACTTGCTCTACGCTCGGCGACGAACGGAGAAGCAGGGCATCCTCGGCCAGTACGTCCTCAGCCGCTCAGACCGGCTGCCCGACGCGGCCGTCTCGGCCGCCACGTCGGTCCAACCCGACGGCGGCGACTTCCGGGTGATGGTGCCGCTGGCCGACCCCGAACACGAGGCCGACCTCATCGCGCTGGGGAGCGCGCTCGCCAAGGGGCGCGGCGGGACCGTCGTGGCGGTCAACGTCGTCCAGGTGCCCGACCAGACCCCGCTGGAGGCGGCCCGCGAGCGCGGCGATCACGAAGAGGCCCACGCGCTGCTGGAGGCCGCCCGCGAGGACGCGTCGACGCTCGGCGTCCCCGTCGAGACCCACACCGTCCTCTCGCACCGCTCGTTCGAGGAGGTGTTCGACGCCGCCCGCACCTACGACGCCGACCTCGTGGTGATGGGCTGGGGGCCGGACGCCCACGGCGCCCCGGGCCGGGCCGAGAGCGCGGTCGACGAACTCGCGCAGTCGCTGCCCTGCGACTTCCTCGCGCTGAAGGACCGCGGGTTCGACCCCTCGCGGATCCTCGTCCCGACGACCGGCGGGGCCGGGTCGGACCTCTCGGCCGAGGTGGCGGCCCTCCTCCGGGAGGAACACGGCTCCGAGATCACCCTCCTCCACGTCGCCGAGGACCACGAGGAGGGCCGGGCGTTCCTGGAGGAGTGGGCGGCCGACCACGGCCTCGCGGACGCGACCCTGCGGGTCGAGCGCGGGGCGGTCGAACCGGCCATCGCCGAGGCCGCGACCGACGCGACCCTGCTCGTGGTCGGGGCGACCGAGCGGGGGCTGGTGTCGCGGCTGGTCACCGGGTCGCTCGTCCTCGACATCGTCGACGACGTCGACTGCTCGGTCCTCCTCGCCGAGCGCACCCACGAGCGGGGGCTGCTGGAGCGGCTGTTCGGGTAGTCGCGCCGCCCCGGCGCGACCGGGCGCTTTTGCCCGCGGCGACCGATCCGCGGGCATGGACGAGGTCCACGGCCCGTCCGCGCCGCGGGCGGACGAGGGGACGTCGACGACGGTCGGGACGAACGGCGTCCGGCTCCACGCGGTCCGGGCCGGCCCCGAGGACGGGCCGCTCGTCGTCCTGCTTCACGGGTTCCCCGAGTTCTGGTACGGGTGGCACGAGCAGATCGGCCCGCTCGCGGACGCCGGCTACCGGGTCGTGGTTCCCGACCAGCGGGGCTACAACCTCAGCGACAAGCCCGAGGGCGTGGCGCGGTACGGCATCGACGAGCTCGCCGGCGACGTGACCGGCCTGCTCGACGCGCTGGGCCGCGAGTCGGCCCACGTCGTCGGCCACGACTGGGGGGCGATGGTCGGGTGGTGGACGGCGCTTCACAGCCCGGAGCGGGTCGAGACGCTGACCGCAGTCAACGTCCCTCACCCGACGGTGTTCCGCGACCGGCTCCGGCGGTCGTGGCGCCAGCGCCTCCGGTCGTGGTACGCCCTGTTCTTCCAGCTCCCGCGCCTCCCCGAGGCCGTCGCCCGCGCCGGCGACCACGCCCTGTTCGTCCGCACCATGCGCGAGTCGAGCCTCGCCGGCACCTTCGGCCCCGAGGACGTCCGTCGCTACCGTGCGGCGTGGCGCCGGCCCGGGGCGCTGACCGCGATGCTGAACTGGTACCGCGCGCTCGGCCGGGCGCGGCCCGAGCCGCGGCGGACGACGGTCGACCCCCCGACGCTGGTCGTCTGGGGGGCCGGCGACCGCTTCCTCGCCCGCTCGATGGCCCGCGAGAGCGTCGAGCGTTGCCGCGACGGCCGCCTGGTGACCGTCGAGGGGGCGACCCACTGGGTCCACCACGAGTTCCCCGACCGCGTGACGGATCTCCTGTTCGAACGGTTCGCGTAGCGCGGGCCGGGTCCGCGCGACGGTTCAGGGGGTGATGATCGTCTTCAGCGACTCCTGGGCCTCGGGCGACGACGCCTCGCGCTCGAAGACCGCGGGGAGTTCCGCGAGGTCGTAGCGGTCGGAGTGCTCCAGGACGACGTCGAGGTCGAAGACGTCGCGCGCGACGGTGCAGTAGGCCTCCCGGGCGTGTTCCACCTCCCGCAGCTTGGTGTAATGCATCGGCGCGAGGTTCTGGACGTCCAGCGCGTCCTCGTGGAACTTGTGGAAGCAGAAGTCGTCGACCGGGGCGTAGTTGTCGCCGTACAGCGCGAGGGTGCCGTTGTGGGCCACCATGTCGTCGGCCTGCTTGATGCACTGGCCCGTACCGCCGGCAGCCTCGACGGCCACGTCGACGCCGAGGCCGTCGGTCGCCTCGTCGACCCGCTCCACGGGATCCTCCTCGGCCGCGTTGACCGTGACGTCCGCGCCGAGGTCCTCGGCGATCGAGAGCTTCCGGTCGACCACGTCGACGGCGACGACCGTCGACGCGCCCGCCGCGACGGCGCCCTGGAGCAGGACGTTGCCCGCGAACCCGACGCCGTTGACCGCCACGGTGTCGCCGATGTCGACGTCCATCCGCTTTGCGGCCCACGCCGCGCAGGCCAGCGGCTCGTACAGACAGCCCACCTCGAAGGAGACGCCGTCCGGGATGGGCTGGACGTTCGAGACGTCCGTCACCTAGTAGTCGGTGTACGTGGGGAAGTAGAGGGCGCCCACGCGGTCGCCGACCGAGACCTGGCCGCCGCCGAGGTACTCGTCGACGGCCGACCCCGTCTCCTCGACGATGCCGCCCCCCTCGTGGCCGAGCGGACCCATCGGATACGAGTACTTCGAGTCCTCCTGCTCCTCGCCGAGTTCGGCCTCGCGCTGGGGCCGGCCCCGGGCGCGGTGCTTCTCGGGAACCGAAACCCCGCGGTAGAAGTACCGCTGGGAACCGCACACTGACGCCTGCTTCACGTCGATCAGGACGTCGTTCGGCCCGAGGTCGGGCAGGGTCGTCTCCCCTATCCACACATCGCCGACGTCGAGGTACGCGACTCGCGTGTCCATGCCCCCCCGTCGTCATCGGGAGGGGGAAAACGTACGGACTTCGCGGCCCCGAGCGACCGGGGGTGAGACGGCCCGTGGCGCCCCGCCGCCGGTCCCGGCTACTCGAAGTCCCGTCGCATGGCGATCTCGAACCAGGGACAGAGTCGGAGCTGACGGTACCACTCGGGGTGGTCGTGGAGGCGGTCGTAGTCGACCCACAGCAGGCCGGCGATCTCGGACTCGTCGGGGTCGAGGGCCACCTCGTCGAGCGTGACCTTCAGGACGGCACAGACCTCCCACTCGAGGCCGGCGTTCTCGTAGTAGCGCTTGTACTCGAACCGGTCGGTCACCCGGAGGTCGTCGTACTGGTCGGGGGTGACGCCGAGCTCCTCCT
>JBDGSZ010000080.1:0-5732 GCA_042217265.1 Haloferacaceae archaeon | reverse complement strand
CCATCGCCCGCGTCACCGCGAAGGTCGCGCTCGGCAAGCGCCTCCACGAGATCGACAACGAGATCACCGGCGAGACCACCGCCGCCTTCGAGCCGGCCATCGACTACGTGGTGACGAAGGTGCCCCGGTGGCCCAAGGACAAGTTCCCCGACGTCGACTTCGAACTGACCACGGCGATGAAGTCGACGGGCGAGGCGATGGCCATCGGCCGGACCTTCGAGGAGTCGCTGCTGAAGGCCCTGCGATCCAGCGAGTACACCCCCGCGGTCGACTGGGACGAGGTCGACGACGAGGCCCTCGAGGCGGAGTACCTCGCGACGCCGACGCCCGACCGCCCGTACGCGATGTTCGAGGCCTTCGACCGCGGCTACTCCGTCGAGGAGGTCTCCGAGCTCACCCGCATCAGGGAGTGGTACGTCGAGCGGTTCAAGCGGGTCGTCGACGCCGCGACGGCCGCCCAGGACGGCGAGTTCACGCCCGCCGCCTCGGCCGGCTTCACCAACCAGGAGGTCACCGCGCTCGCCGGCGGCGAGTTCAACGACACCCACGCCTCCTGGCTCCCGACGACCGGGACCGAGGACGCCGAGCCCGAGCCGATCCCCGACGGGGCCGGGACGACCGTCGACGACATCGAGGCCGACGTCCCCGGGCGCACGTACAAGCAGGTCGACACCTGCGCCGGCGAGTTCGCCGCGTCGACCCCGTACTACTACTCCTCGCGCGCGCCCGAGTGGTTCAGCGGGCCGTTCGAGGGCGACGCCGCCGCGGGCGAACTGGTCGTCGACCGCGACGTCGAGAGCGTCGTCGTGGTCGGCGGCGGCCCCATCCGCATCGGCCAGGGCGTCGAGTTCGACTACTGCTCGGTCCACGCCATCCAGGCGCTCCGCGAGGAGGGCATCGACGCCCACGTCGTCAACAACAACCCCGAGACGGTCTCGACGGACTACGACACCTCCGACGGCCTGTTCTTCGAGCCCATCACCGCCGAGGAGGTCGCCGACGCGGTCGAGGCCACCGACGCCGACGGCGTGATGGTCCAGTTCGGCGGCCAGACCTCTGTGAACGTCGGCGAACCGCTCCAGGACGAGATCGACCGCCGCGGCCTCGACGCGGAGATCATGGGCACGAGCGTCGAGGCGATGGACCTCGCCGAGGACCGCGACCGGTTCAACCGCCTGATGGACGACTACGGCATCGCCCAGCCCGAGGGCGGCTCGGCGACCAGCGAGGCCGGGGCGCTCGAGCTCGCGCGCGACATCGGTTACCCCGTTCTGGTCCGCCCCTCCTACGTCCTCGGCGGCCGCGCGATGGACGTCGTCCGCGACGACGAGGAGCTGAAGGAGTACATCGAGGAGGCGGTCCGCGTCTCCCCCGACAAGCCCGTCCTCGTCGACGAGTTCCTCGCGGACGCGGTCGAACTCGACGTCGACGCCGTCGCCGACGGGGAGGACGTCCTCATCGGCGGCGTGATGGAACACGTCGAGTCCGCCGGGGTCCACTCGGGCGACTCCGCGTGCATGATCCCGCCGCGCTCGCTCGACGAGGCGATGCTCGCCCGCGTGCGCGAGGTGACGGAGGACATCGCCCGCGCCCTCGAGACGGTCGGCCTCCTGAACGTCCAACTCGCGGTGACCGGCGTCCACGACCCGGACGCGGAGCCGAAGGTGTACGTCCTCGAGGCCAACCCGCGCTCCTCGCGGACGGTCCCCTTCGTCTCGAAGGCCACGGGCGTGCCCATCGCCAAGCTGGCGGCGAAGGTGATGGCCGGCGCCTCGCTCGACGACCTCGAGGTGGCCGAGC
Source organism: Haloferacaceae archaeon (assembly GCA_042217265.1). Lineage (GTDB taxonomy): Archaea > Halobacteriota > Halobacteria > Halobacteriales > Haloferacaceae > CAZMLQ01. The sequence continues at coordinate 3,932 of JBDGSZ010000080.1, read as the reverse complement.
AGATCCCCGAGAAGTTCAGCGTCAAGGAGGTCGTCCTGCCGTTCGACCGCCTGCCGGGCTCGGACCCGCGCCTCGGCCCGGAGATGAAATCGACCGGCGAGGTCATGGGCACCGCGGGCACCGTCGGCAAGGCCTACGAGAAGGCACAGTCGGCGGTCGGCAAGCCCATCCCGACCGGGGGGACGGCGGTGATCGACCTCTCGGCCGACGAGTTCCCCGCCCCCGACTCGCCCGAGGGTCGCGAGCTCCGCGAGGGCTACGCGGAGCACTTCGATCTCGTCGACTTCGACGACGAGACGGCCTTCGCCGACGCCGTCCGCAACGGCGAGATCGACTTCATCGTCTCGCGCCAGCGCGGCCCCCTCGAGGAGGCCGTCGAGGAGACGGTGACGTACTTCTCGACGTTCGCGAGCGCGAAGGCCGCCCTCGAGGCGCTGCGGGCCCACGACGAGCCCATCGACGTCGCGCCCGTGACCGACCGTCCGCGCCGGCAGGCCCGCTGGGGCGAATGACCGACCGCCCGCGGCGGTAAGCCCGCCGGGGCGTCCGCGCCGGCCTCGCCCCCCTCCCTCCACCTTTATCAGCGCCGTCCCCGAACCCGGCGAGAGTGACCCGAGAGGCCGAGGTACGCGAGGCGTTCCCGGCGGTCGACCGCATCGAGGACGACGCGCTCCACGAGGGGGTGATCGGGGCGTGGACGGTGGCGCTGGAGGACACCGGCTGGACGCTGTCTGACGTCCCGTGGTTCCCGCCGCTCCAGGATCCGGCGGGGCTCGACGACGAGCGGCTCGTCCCCCACGTGAACGAGGTGGTCGCGACCGCGGAGGCGATGGCCGACGCCCTCGTCGAGCGGCGCGGCGACCGGCTCTCGCTCTCCCGTGACCTGCTGCTGGCCGGCGCCCTGGTCCACGACGTGAGCAAGCTCTACGAGTTCGACGCGTCCGGGGCGACGGCCGTGTTCGACCTGTTCGGCCACCCGCTGTACGGCATCTACCCCGCCGCGCGCGCCGGCCTCCCGCCGGAGGTGGTCCAGGTCGTCGTCTCGCACACGCCCCGGACGGGCGTCGAGCCGGCGACGATGGAGGCCGAACTCGTGTGCCGCGCCGACCAGGCCGCGGCGGCGGCGGTCCGCTCGCGCGGCGTCGACGACCTCCGCGACCCGGTCTGACGGCCGGGGGTCAGTCCAGTTTCCCGAGCGCCCCGAAGAAGTCGGCCGCCGGCCCGGCGATGCGGAGCGGCGGACCGGACGTCGCCACGCGGACGTCCGTCGGCGGCTCGACCCACCTGACGCTCCGTCCGTCGCTCACCACCGCCGCCCTGTCGGCGTCAGTCACGGTGACACGGACCTCGCTGTCGACGCCCGCGACCAGCGGGGCGATGCCTTCCTCGGCGCACATCTCCGTGACGAGTAGCCCGTCGACCGCCGGGTGGACCAGGGGTCCGCCCTCGCTCAGGTTGTAGGCCGTCGATCCGGTCGGCGTGGCGACCAGCACGCCGTCGGCGTGGCCGCCGGAGTAGAGCGACCCGTCGACCCGGATCTCGACGCCGACGCCGCCGCCGTGACCGCGCCGGGGCCCCTGGACGACGACCTCGTTGACGGCGGGTTCGCCCGTCCAGCCCTCGCCGGTGGCGACGAGGCGCGGCACCTCGCGGGGGTCGAGGCCGCTCGCCCGGAGCGCCCCGACCGCATCCAGGGTCGCGTCAACCGCCTCCTCGGGGTCGACCGCGTTCAGGAACCCGACCTCGCCGAGGTTCACGCCGAGGACCGGCGTCCCGCCGGCGCCCCGTGCGGCGTAGAGGAAGGTGCCGTCGCCGCCGATGGAGACCACGAGGTCGCAGGCGTCGAAGCGCTCGACTGGCGTGCCGGCGACGTCGAGTCGGTCGGCCGTCGCGCCGTCGACCCGGACGGACACGCCCGCCTCCCGGAGCCGTCCGCGGAGGTCGTCGGCCAGGAAGGCGGCGCGGGCGTTCCCTTTCTGTGCGACGATGCCGACGTCCATGCGCCGCGATGGCCCCCCGAGCGGAAAAAACCCGCAGGACGCAAGGTTATTGTCCGGCGCCGTGGAACTACCCCCAATGGCTCTCAGAGCGCATCCGGTCCTGCCGTCGCCGCTCGCGGGTGGGTCGCCGTGAGCGACGACGAGGACTGGTTCGAGCGCGCGCTCCGGGAGGAAACCGGGGACGAGTCCGACGACGCCGGGGGCGGTCCGGACGACGAGAGCCTCGAGAGCGGCGAGGACGACGGGGCGGGAACGGACGCTGGGGAGCCCGGTGCCGGGCCCGTCGAGTTCGGCGCCGAACCGGAGGACGAGGACGAGGACGACGCCGGGGAGTTCGGCGCCGGCGCCGGGGCGACCGGGGGGGACGAGGACGACGCCCCCTTCGGCCAGGACTTCGCGAGCGCCTTCGAGAACGCCCCGGACCCCGGAACCGGCGGCGGATCCGGCGGCGGCGAGTTCGGCGGCCCCGACGGGACCGGCGGCGAGTTCGGCGGCCTCGGAGCAGAATCCGGCGGCGCCGGTGCCGGCGGCGAGTTCGGCGGTTTCGGCGAGGCGAGCGGCGCGGAGGGCGAGGGCGGCTTCGGCGGCTTCGGCGGCGGCGAGTCCTTCGACGCGGACGAGGCGGACTTCGAGTCCGACATCGAGCGGGTCGAGATCGGCATCGAGGGCCTCGACGAGATGATCCTCGGGGGCATCCCCCAGCGGTCGCTGATGACCGTCGTCGGGAGCGCCGGCACCGGGAAGACGACCTTCGGCCTGCAGTTCCTCCGCCGGACGCTGTCGGAGGGCGGCCGCGGGGTATACATCACGCTGGAGGAGAGCCGGGAGCGCATCCTCGACACGGCCGACGAGAAGGGGTGGGGGTTCTCGGAGTACGCCGCCGAGGAGCGGCTCGCCGTCGTCGACTTCGACCCCATCGAGATGGCGAACAGCCTCGCCTCCATCAGCTCCGAGCTCCCGCAGCTCGTGGAGTCGTTCGGCGCCGACCGGCTGGTTCTCGATTCGGTCTCGCTGCTCGAGATGATGTACGACCACCCCTCGCGGCGGCGGAGCGAGGTCTTCCAGTTCTCCCGGGCGCTCAAGGAGGCCGGCGTGACGACGATGGTGACGAGCGAGGCCAGCGAGGACACCGCCTACGCCTCGCGGTACGGCATCATCGAGTACCTCGCGGACGCCGTGTTCGTCCTCCAGTACGTCCGGCCCTCGGACTTCCGGGAGACGCGGCTGGCCGTCGAGATCCAGAAGATCCGCGACGCCAACCACTCCCGCGAGACCAAGCCCTACGAGATCACCAACGAGGGCATCAGCGTCCACCGCCAGGCGAACATCTTCTGACCGTCGGCCCACGACGGTGACCGGGACCGACGCCCCCTACCGGACGACGGTGACCGGGACCGTCGACTGCCGGACGACGGCCTCCGCCACGCTGCCGAGGAGGACCCGCGAGACGCCATTGCGCCCGTGGCTCCCGACGACGACGCCGTCCGCGTCCTCGTCGGCGGCGGCTTCGACGATAGTCGCCGCCGGCCGCCCGACCTCGACCCGCGTCTCGGGCTCCCCGTCGACCCCGTCCGCGGCCGATTCGAGCAGGGCGGCCGCGTCCTCGCGCTCCCGCTCGTACCACGCCTCGCTGGTCGCGCCGACGGCCGACGCGCTGTAGCCGCCCTCCACGGGGTCGATGACATGGAGCAACACCAGGTCCGCGTCGGGCCACTCCTCGGCGGCGAAGTCGAGCGCGGCCTCGGACGGGGGCGACCCGTCGACCGCGACGAGGAGGCGCTCCATGCCTCCGCCTACGCGGGCGAGCGGCAAAAGCGTCCGTCTAGTCGCCGTGGCGGGTCACACAGACCGGCAGCCCGGTCACCTCGACCGGTTCGGAGTTGTCCGGCGAGTAGACCACCATCTGTCCCTGCTCCATGTACGGCACCTTGT
>JBDGSZ010000119.1:0-5816 GCA_042217265.1 Haloferacaceae archaeon | reverse complement strand
ACGTGCATCCCGTCCGACCGCTCGACGGGGCGGGGCAAAAAGCCACTCCAACGCGCCCGGGATCGGACGGTCCGCCGGAGCCGGTCACCCCGTCGGCGGCGCGGTTCGGCGACGGACCCGGATCGCGTGTCAGACGACGCCGGTCGCGCGCGCGGCCTCGCGGGCTGCGGCCTCGCTGACCCCGTTGCCGAGGATGGTGTACCGGTCGCGGATGCGGTGGGCCGTCGTGAGCGCCTCGACGACCGTGTCCCCGTCGACGCCGAGCCCCGCCGCCGTCGTCGGCGCCCCGATGGCGTCCAGGGCGTCCCGGATGTCGCGCCACTGGCCGCGCCCCCCCTCGTGGAGGTAGGCCGCGAGGATGGTCCCGACCCCCACCTGGTGACCGTGGAGGGCCGCGTCGGGCACGAGGCGGTCGAGGCGGTGCGAGAACAGGTGCTCGGCGCCGCTGGCCGGGCGGGAGGACCCGGCGATGGACATCGCCACGCCGGAGGAGACGAGCGCCTTGACGACGATCCAGGCCGATTCCTCCAGCTCCGGGCGGATCGTGTCGGCGCTGTCGACGAGCATCTCCGCGGTCATGCGCGAGAGCGCGCCGGCGTACTCGCTGTACCCCACGTTCTGGAGCCGGTGGGCGAGCTGCCAGTCCTTCACCGCGGTGTAGTTCGAGACGATGTCCGCGCAGCCGGCGGTCGTGAGCTCCCACGGGGCCGCCGCCAGCACCTCCGTGTCGGCGACGACGGCCAGCGGCGGATCGGCGGCCACCGAGTGCCGGGTGTCGCCCTCGGGGATTGAGGAACGCCCGGAGACGATACCGTCGTGGCTGGCCGCCGTCGGCACGGAGACGAACCCCAGATCCAGGCGGTCGGCGGCCATCTTCGCCACGTCGATGGGCTTCCCGCCGCCGAGCGCAACCAGAAAGCCCGCCTCCTCGGTCCGCGCCCGCTCGACCAGGTCCTCGACCGCGCTGAAGCCCGCCCGCTCGACCCGGACCGTCGCCGTCGCCCCGTCGAACCGGGCGAGCTGCTCGCGTACCCGGTCGCCGGCGATGTCGTCCGGCGTCGGGCTGGTGACGACGAGCGGCCGGCCGGTCACGGCCAGGTCCGCCACCGCGTCCCCGAGGTCGTCGAGCACCCCGTGGCCCACCACCACGTTCCGCGGGAGCTTGATCCAGGTGGACTTCTCGAACATACCGGCCCGTGAACCCGCCGGTTCATACGTCTGTGGGGAGTCATCCCAGGAGCGGGAGGAGGACGCCGGCGGCGTCGGCGAGGAAGGCGACGCCGAAGCCGGCGAGCACGACCGCGCTCCCCCCGGCGACGAGGGGGGCGAGGGCGTCGAGCCGGCGGCCCGCGGCGACCAGTGCCGCCGGAAAGCCGACGATCCAAATCAGGATGCCCCCGAAGAAGCCGACGAGCAGCGCCGGGCTGCCGGTCGTGACCACCACGACGCCCCGCAGGCTCGCGCCGACGTACGGGACGTGCGAGAGCGGGTCGAGGCGGCCGGGCGCGAGCAGCTTCACGCCGACCGTGAGCCAGAACAGCACCTGGTACGGGTTGGTCAGAGCGAGCGCGAACGCCTTCCGGAACCCGCGGGATTCGGCGGCGGGGTCCCGGTCGGTGCCGAGGTCGACGAGCGACGCGTCGGCCGCCGCCGCGTCGCGGGCGGCGCCGTAGGCGAAGTAACACATCAGGACGCCGCCGCCGCCGGCCATCAGCGCCCGCACGACTGGGACCCGCTGGACGAGCGCGACGAGGCCGAGCGACGCGAGCGCGAAGAAGACGACGTCCGCGCTCATCGCCCCGAGGCCGGCCCGGAAGCCGGCCCGCCGGCCGCGCAGGACCGACTCCTCCGCGATGACGGCGTTCATCGGACCGGGCGGGGCCGCGAGCGCCAGGCCGAAGAGGACGCCGGCGAGCAGCGAGACGGCGACGGACACGTCGGCGGGACGGCCGGCGCGCGCAAAAACGGCGCGGTCCGGCGCCCTCGCGCCGGTGCCGGGGACAACCATTTATTATGCCCGCCGAGTCCAACCACGCATGGAGATATCTGACGAGCTCCTGTGTCTGTTCAGCGCTGAGGTCCGCGAGGAGGACGACCGCTACGTCCTCGAGGTTCCCCAACGCGAGGTCGAGACGGGGTCGCTCTCGCCCGGCGAGACCTACCGCGTCGCCCTCATCGCCCGCCGCGCCGGCGAGGGGACTCGCGAGGTCGAGAAGCCCTCCGACGGCCCGCAGCCCCCGGTCGAACCCGGCGAGATACGGTACGTCGAGATCGAGGACCTCGGCAAGCAGGGCGACGGCATCGCCCGCGTCGAGCGGGGCTACGTCATCATCGTGCCGGGCGCGGAGGTCGGCGAGCGGGTGAAGATCGAGATCACCGAGGTCGAGTCGAACTTCGCCTACGGCGAGATCGTCGGGGAGGAGCCCTGACCGGTCACTCCGGCGTCGAGGCCGTCGCGTACCGGTCCAGGTCGACCTCGGGAAGCCCCACCTCGTCGAGCGACCCGTAGGGCCGCCCGACGACGACGTCGCCCGCCCGGTCGCGGCCGACGCCCGGGATCGCCGTCAACTCGTCCATCGTCGCCCCGTTGAGGTCCAAGGGGTGCGGAACGCCGGTCACCGACCGGTAGCCGTAGTCGACGACGGCCACGTCGAGCGTCCCGCCCAGCGGCCGCTCGCCGGGAATCCCGACCAGCAGCGGGTACGTCCCCAGTTGCCGGCCGAAGGTGCGGCCGTCCTCGTGGTACTCCAGGTGGACGTCCGGCAGGACGGTCCCCGGCGGCGCAACGCGACGGAGCATCGGCCGGTCGACCGCCTCCCGCACCTCGCGCTTGTAGCTTTTGAACCGCTTCTTGTGCTCGTGGGCGAGGTCCGCGCCCGTCTCGGCCATGTCTGTCCCCTCGAAGGCCATCACCTGCCGGATGTTGACTCTGCGGAGCATCAGTCCCTCGTCCAGCACCCGGTCGAGGAACCGGCGGTTGTGCTCAAAGGTCTCTGCGCGCTCGCCCTGGAGGCCGTGGACGAGGTTGATGCCCGGAAGGAGTTTCGGAAGCCGCCGGGGAGCGGCCTCGCCGTAGGTCGGCGCGTCGGCGGGGTCCTCGCCGGGACGCCACCCCGCCTCCTCGTTGACGACGCGCACGGCCTCCAGGCACTCGTCGGCGGAAACGAGCAGGTTGTTCTGCTCCTGGACGACGGGGTCGGCCGACTCCAGGCCGAACGCGGCGGTGTCGCCGGGCGTGTTGTGCTCGGCGATGATCCGGATCCCCTCGCGGGATCGCTCGGGGTAGTCGACGATCGTCACGGGGTTCATGTTGTCGAGGTGGAGCGTCCCCAGGTCGGGGGCCACCTCGCGGATGCCGCCGTAGAGCCGCCGGAGGGCGTCGGGGTTCGGGGCCTCCCCGTCGCCGCCGAACGCCAGGATGTCGGCCTGTCGACCCAGGCGGAAGTGGCGCACCCCGCGGTCGTACAGCGCCTCGACCTCCCGGACGACCGACTCCGCGGTCCGGAACCCGGGGTCGCCGTACATCGGCTCCGTGCAGAACGAACAGCGGTAGGCACACCCCCGCGAGGTCTCCAGCTCGGCGATCAGGTAGTCCGGGTGGTTGGGGTGGTCCTCGACGACGAACGCGCCCTCCCTGGCCCACCGGGCGACCTCGTCGTAGGTGCGGTACCGGTCGTTGTACCCCTCCAGCCCGTCGCGGACGAGGTCGTGGACCGCGGCCTCGATGTCGCCCATGGCCACGAAGTCGTAGTCCAGGTCGTCGCGCGCGGTCTCCTGGGCGCCGGCGTTCTCCTCGCCGACGCCGAACCGGACCGGTCCGCCGAGGACGGTCGTCCCCTCGGCGGTCCAGGCCAGGTCCCGAACCTCGTCGGGTTCGGCCGGCGTCCCGCCGACGTACTTCCCCGGAACGGTCATCCCGCCGACGTATACCAGCAGGTCGGCGTCGGCCACGTCCCGCCAGCGGTCCCGCTCGTCCCGGAGCGCGTCGATGGTGTGGTACGTGACGGCGTCCCGCGGGACGCCGGCGTCGACGAGCGCCCCCGCGGTGAAGCGGGGGTACGTCGAGACGTACGGCGGCACCCCGAAGTGGGCGGGTTCGTCGACGTACCCGTCCACGACGGTCACGTCGAGGTCCGCCGGGTCCGCGGCCCGCGTGCCGCCCCCGGCCGCCGCGTCGCTCATACGGTTGGGTTGCGCGCCGACGGGTATAACCTCCGCGATGGGCCGCCGGACTCAGGCGTACATGTACCCCTCGGCCTCGTACGTGGCCTCGTCGACGTCGGCGTCGGTCCCACCGTCATCGACGGCGAACCCGTTCCGGGCCGCGCGCCACGCGGCGACCGCGGCGGCGACGGCGTCGAGGGCGTCGTCGGTCGCGGTCGCGAAGTCGGCGAGGCCCTCGAAGGCGACGCCGCAGTCCCGCAACCGCTCGACGTTCCGCCGTCGCCGTCCGATGCCGTCCCGCGTATCGCGCTTGTAGCCGGTCCTGTGCCCGTCGACGGCCTCGAACAGGGCCGCCGGGTACGTCTCGACGACGACGGTCCCGGCGTCCGTCGGATCGTCCATCGGAACGACCGCCACGTCGTCCTCGATCGCCCGAAGAACGCGGGAAACGCCGTAGAAGGTCTGTGTCCTGATCCGGAACCCGGTCGGGGGCTGTCCCCCGCGGGCCTCGTCGGTCACGCGCGTCAGCCGTACCCCTTCCGTTTCCGCGTACGTCGTCGCGGCGTCGTACAGGTCGCGCGGCGAGTCGGCGTCGAGACGCCCCCACCGCTCCGGCGTCCCCGCCACGAACCCGCGCCAGTCGCCCCCGTCGAGGAGCGGTTCCGGCAACGAGAACGGGAAATCCAGACCGACGACGCGCGGTTCGCCGCCCGAACGGAGCGCCGACGCCAGCGCCCCGAGCGTCGCCCCCCGCGATGGATCACAGTCGAAATACGTCGCGGCGTCGGCGAGGTCGGCGAGGACGAGGCCGTCGCCCGTGACGCTCGCCTCGGCGACCCACGTCCGGCGGCCCGCCTCCGACTTCGCGGCGCTGAAATCGACGCCGAGGATCCGCTCGGCCTGCATGCGACCCCTCTGTGGTCGCCGGCCCAAAGGCCCTCCGACGGCGACCCCACGCCACTTATGCCGGTGGCGGGCCTACCATCGTCCATGCCCGCGACGCTCGAGGTCGAGTGTACGAGTTCGGACTGCGAACTCGACATGTTCGAGATGCACTACACGTACGACATGCCCGACGACGTGGGGCTCGGCGACTTCGCCTGCCCGTACTGCGGCGGGACGAACTGTCTGCGGGAAATCGAGCTATGACCGGCCTCCGGGAGTTGGGCGAGTCGGCGGCGACGGCCGTGCTGGAGCGGGTCGGCCGGGGCGTGAGCCGCGTCCAGGAGCGCAAGCCGCTCCCGAACGATCTCCTCGAGAGCGACGACGCGTACCTCGCGGTCTTCGACGCTTCGGGAGCGACCCGGAGCGACGTTCAGGTCCGGTTCGTCGAGGGCGAGGTCCAGGTCCGGATCGACCGCTTCCGGGACTTCCGCGAGGGGTACGAGATGCGGTTCCCCGGCCGCGGCCTCTCGCTCGACGGGAGCGTCGTCCTTCCGGGGGACGCGGCCGTCGACGCCGAGGGCGCCGACGCGACCCTGACCGACAGCGGCGTCCTGAAGGTCAGGGTTCCGAAGGCCGAACCGGACGACCCCACGGCGGTCGACGTCGCCGACGAATCCGACGCGGACGGGTCAGACGCCGACGCGGACGCCGGCGCCGACGAATCCGACGCGGACGGGTCAGACGCCGACGCGGACGCCGGCGCCGAC
>JBDGSZ010000069.1:0-5828 GCA_042217265.1 Haloferacaceae archaeon | reverse complement strand
GCTTCCGGATGGCGTAGGACTCCTCGTTGGAGTGGTGGGCGCTCCCGAGGAGCATGACGCTCTCGCGGCTGGCCTCCTCGTCGACGTCGACCGCCGCCCCCGGCGAGACGTCCGAGTCGGGCCACAGCGCCTGGATGTCGGTCGCCAGCCGGTCGTAGGCGCGGTCCCACGAGAGCTTCCGCCACTCGCCGTCCTCGCGGATCATCGGGTGGCGGACCCGCTTCTCCGAGTGTTCGGTCTCGTAGATGCCCGCCCCCTTCGAACAGAGCGAGCCCTGGTTTATCGGGTGCTCCTCCCACGGCTCCATGCCGACGAACGCGTCGCCGACGCGCTCGCCGTGGAACCCGCAGCCGAGGGAGCAGTAGTTACAGATCGTCTTCGAGCGTTGCCCCTCCGTATCGACACCCTCGGCCTCGCCGCCGCCCTGTGCGAGCGCCTGCCCGGCGCCGCCGCCGCTCAGGGCGACCGCGCCGGCGAGCGCGCTCGCCTTCATGAACGACCGGCGGTCGAGGTCGAGTGAAACTGGTTCGGTGCTCATTCTGGTGACCTTGGGCCTCCCGCGTGTGCCATTGGCACACGATGTGCTAGCCGTTCAAGTCCACCTCAATAAATATTACTGAGGTTTTTAGGCCGTCCTAAACACCGGACGGCGGCGGAGCAAGCCTTTTGACCGCCGTGGTGCTTGGGCGGGTATGAACGTCGGGGCTTTCGTCTGTTCGTGTGCGGATACCTGCGACCTCGACCTCGAAGGGGTGCGCGACGGCGTCGAGGAGGTCGACGTGGTCGCCAGTTCCTCGCACCTCTGTGACGACGGGCTCCCGGCCATGGCCCAGGTCATCGAGGAGTACGACCTCGACCAGTTGCTCGTGACGACCCCCGAGCGGCGGTGCCAGGAGGCCATCCGGGACGTGGCCGTCGACCAGGGGCTCCACCCGGAGGCGACGGCGTTCGTCGACCACCGCGAGGGCGCGTCCTGGGTCCACGACCCGCCGGCCGCGACCGAGAAGACCGCCCGGCTGCTCAACGCCCGTCACGCGGGCCTCGAACACGAACGGCCCTCGCGCACCGTCTCCCGGGAGGCCGGCGAGGCCGTGGCGGTGATCGGCGACCCCGACACCGCGGCGGCGCTGGCCGACACCGCGGAGGTCACCCTCGTCGCCGACGGCCGGGACTTCGACGAGGTCGACGCCGACCTGTCGGACGTCCGCCTCGAACGGGGACGGGTCCTCGACGTCCGCGGCGAGTTCGGCGGCTTCGAGGTCGACCTCCGGGCGCGGGTCACGGAGGACTGCATCTCCTGTATGGACTGCGTCGAGGAGGGCCCGGACGGCCAGGTGACCCGGGCGCCGGTGGACGTCGCCCCGGACGCCCCGGACGGCGAGTGGGTCGACTGCTGTCCGGTCGACGCCATCGACCTCGACGGCGTGGAGCGGACCCTCGAGTTCGACCAGGTGGTCTACCCCGCCGCGACGGGGGCCGCCCGCGGCGGGCGCATCGGGTTCTACACGGGGCCCGCCGACGCGGCGACCATCGCCGCCGTCGAGGACCTGCTCGGCGGCGTCGAGAAGCCGAACCACCTCGACCTCGCGATGGACGTCTGTGCCGCCGGGGAGTCGAGCCAGGCCGGCTGCAACGCCTGCGTCGAGGCCTGCCCCCACGGCGCGGTCGACCGCCTCCACGTCGACGAGGTGGAGTTCGACCCGGTCGCGTGTCAGAACTGCGGCGCCTGCACGAGCGACTGCCCGACCGGGGCCGCCTCGCTTCGGGAACCGTCGAACGAGCGGATCGCCCGCGAGGTCGAGGCGCTGCTGTCACCGACCGACTCGGGCGGGGAGGGCCTGCTCTCGGGCGGCGCGCGGGCCGAGATCGGGACGCCGGTGGTCGCGTTCGTCTGCTCGGAGCGGGCCGACGACGCCCTCCGCCGGTACGGCCGGCTGGCCCGCGAGGACGACGACCTGCGCTACCCGCCGGTCCTGCCCGTGTCGGTGAACTGCACCGACACCGTGGGCGAGGCACACGTGATGCACGCGCTCGCGGCGGGCGCCGACGGCGTGGCGATCGTCGGCTGTGGCGGGGACTGCCTCCACTCCGGCCCGGACCCGAAGGCCGAACTCGTCCGGCGCCTGAACCGCGCGACGGCCGACCTCGGCCTCGGCGAGCGCGTCACCTTCCTCGCGCCCGACGCCGCCGACCCGGAGGCGTTCGTCGAGGACCTATCGCGGTTCGTGACCGGACTCGACCCGACGCCGATCCCCGAGGGGGAGCACGAGGCGAGGGGGCGCGTGCGCGAGGACAAGCCCAATCCGGCGTTCAACAGCCACGGCTGGACCCTGGAGAGCGTCCGGGCCGTCCTCGACCACGTCGAGCCGGAGCGCGAGGTGATCCGCGGCCTGAAGGACTTCGGCCGGATGGAGGTGTCCGAGGCGTGTAACCTCACGCCGACCTGTACGAACCTCTGCCCGACCGACGCCATCGAGCGAACCGAGGGAGGGAACCTCCGCTTCAGCCACGAGGACTGTGTCAACTGCGGGCTCTGCGAGGAGGGCTGTCCGGAGACGGCCATCACGATGCACGACGGCCTCGATCTGTCGCTCCTGCCCGAGAACCGCGGCGGCGAGCGCTGGCAGACCGTCTTCGAGGGCGAGATGATCGAGTGTGTGCGATGCGGGAAGCCGTTCACCAGCGCGGGGACCGCCGAGCGCATCCAAGAGGAGGTGGGCGATCTGGTCCAAGGGGTCGCCCCGGGCGGCGAGCACGACATCTTCGAGTACTGCGGGGAGTGTCGTGCCGTCCTGCTGTTCGAGGAGGGCGGTCGGTGATGGTCGACGACGCCGACGTCTACGACGCCCGCCTCGAAATCGTCGACTTCCTCGTGGAGGTCTTCCACGACGTGCCCGACGGGGAGTTCGTCGGATCGCTGCTCGCCGGCGAACTGCGGATCCCCGAGGGCGAAGTGAACGAGCCGCTGGATTACGGGTTCGAGCGCCTCCAGGGGTTCGTCGACGACAACGCCGACCGCGACGCCTCGGCGGTCCAGGAGGAACTGGAGCGGGAGTACACCCGGGTGTTCGTCGGCCCGCGCCCGCCAGTCCTCGCCCACGAGTCGTACTACCGCGAGGACACCGACTACATGGGAGAGGGACTGGCCCAGGTCCAGGCGAGTTACAGCGCGGCCGGGTGGGCGCCGCCCGAGGACTACGGCGAGGAGGACGACTTCGTGGCCGTCGAACTCGCCTTCCTGCGCCACCTCATCGAGCGCCAGCGGAACGGGGTCGAGGAGGCCTTCGGCTACGAGCGCGTCTTCGTCGACGAACACCTGCTCGAGTGGACCGAAGAGTTCGTGATCGACCTCCGCGAGCAAACCGAGAGCGGCCTCTACGTCGCGGCGGCCGACCTGTTCCAGGGGTTCGTCCGGTTCGAGGACGAACTCGTCGCCCAGATGGTCTGAACGGGCGGGATCCGGTCGTCGCAGGCGGCGTCAGTCCCGACCCGCGACCGCGACCGTCCCGAAGTAGCCGATGGCGGCGAGCGCGAGTAGGAGGACGGTGGCGGGTTCGGCCACGGCCATCGCCCGCTCCATCCGGAAGTACCAGGTCCAGGTCCGGTTGAACTCGGCGACGACCGCGACCGTCGCCAGGCCGAGCACGACGACGAGCAGCCCGGCCGTCGAGAGGACGGCCACCGAACGCAGGAGGTCGGCGAGGTCGAACCGTCGTCCGGCCTCAGCCATCCGTCACCCACCGCCCGACGAGTAGGAGGACCGCCGCCGGCACGAGGGCGACGAGTAGGACGCCGATGAAGGCTCCCATGTAGCTGATCGTCGATTCGAGGTGGATCGACCAGTGCCACGTGCCCTTGATCTCGGTGATGACCCCGACGGTGCCGACGACGAGAAGCGAGAAGACGATCAGCCCGGCAAGGGCGTAGACCAGGCCGTGGAGGTACCTGAGCACGGTCTCGGCGGACCCGACGAGCGGGAGGTCACCCATCGTCCCCACCACCCGCGGCACCGCCCTCCGTCGGGGGCGCGTACCGTCGGTACATGTCGTAGACGACCACCACGGCCAGGACGGCACCGACCGCCATGAGCGGCATCGCGACGTCGGCCGGTAGCGGCCCGTAGACGGCGTCCTGATGCATGTGCCGTTCGCCCTCAGTTGGCGACACCACGGCCTACGAGGGCAAATACTCTCGGGTCGTGCGAGACGCTTATTTTCGTTCGGATCGTGGGGATGTATATATGACCTCCCGTCGGACGGCTCTCGCCCGGCTCGGGACGCTCGCCGGCGCCGTGGGGCTGACGGGCTGTGCCAGCCTGCTCGGCGCCGAGGAGTCCGGGGGCGTCCCGGGCCTGGAGCCGAACCCCCACGCCGACGCGCTCCCCTCCCGGCAGTACGCGCAGAACGAGCACCTCCCGACGGACGAACACGGCAACGACCTGCAACCACGCTACCGCCGCCTGCTCCTCCTGAACCTCACGACGGAGCCGTCGGACGAGGCGGCCCGGACCGTCGAGCGGGCGATGCGGACGCTCGAGGCGGCGTACGACTGGCGCCGCGACGGGCTCTTTCACGTGCTCGGCTGGGGGAGCGGCTACTTCGACCGGATCGGGAAGCTCGGGACGTCGCCGATCTCCCACCCGCGGGTGCTCTCGCGGACCGACGAGCCGGATCTGCAGTCGTTCGACGCCGCGCTCCTCCTCGAGAGCGACATCCCCTCGCATTTCGCCGCGGTCGAGAACGCCATGTTCGGGTCGCGCGACGCGCTGGCCGGCGAGCCGGTCGAGTCGACGCTGGACGAGGTGTTCGACGTGGCCGACCGCCGCACGGGTTTCATGGGCGAGGGACTGCCGGCGGAACACGCCGACGCCGAGGGGGTTCCCGCCCGGTCCCTCCCGAAGGACGCCCCGATGTTCACGGGCTTCTTCTCCGACCGCTCGGGGACGCAGGCGAGCGAGGACCGCGTCGCCATCGAATCCGGGCGCTTCGCCGACGGGACGACGATGCACCTCTCGTCGCTGGCGCTGAGCCTCGACACCTGGTGGCAGGGGATGACCGACGACGACCGCGTCGCCCGGATGTTCTCGCCCGAGTTCGATCCGTCCGACGTCGCCGATTTCGGGAGCGACGTCCCGTTCAGCGACGCGGTCCGGGAACACGCCCAGCGGTTCGACGTCGTCGGCCACCACGAGAAGGTCGCACAGGTCCGGGAGGGGGGTGAGCCGCTCATCCTCCGGCGCGACTTCAATACGGTCGACCACGGTCGCGCCGGCGTCCACTTCATCTCATTCCAGCGGAAGTTGGCTCACTTCCGCCGGACCCGGAAGGCGATGAACGGCTGGTACGTCCGCGACGACAGCCCGGCCGTCACCGACCGGGAGAACAACGGCGTCCTGAACTTCATCACCGTCCGCTCGCGGGCGAACTTCTACGTCCCGCCGCGGGAGGACCGGTCGTTCCCGCTGGCCTAGTCCTCGGTCAGGTCCGACAGGTCGAGATCGCCGTCGACCTCGCCCTCGTTGAGGTGGTGGGGGCCGATCTTGTACTCCCAGACCTCCATCCCCCGGTAGGTCTCCATCGCACCGTCCGGCCGCCAGTCGAGGTCCTTGTTTGCCATACCCACGCTGGATCGGCGAGTCACTAAACTCTTTCCGTGCGTGGGGGGCTACACCGGCGGCGCGTTCGACGGCCGGTCGTCGTTGAGGAAGACCCGGGCGAAGAGGTCGACGTGGAGGCGGAGCACCTCGTCGGGGTCGAGCCCCGTCTCCTCGGCTCCCGCCGCCAGGAGGTCGGCGAGTTCCGGCGTCGGCTCGTAGCTGACGGTCCCGG
>JBDGSZ010000104.1:0-5875 GCA_042217265.1 Haloferacaceae archaeon | reverse complement strand
GAGCACGACCTGCTCGTGATCGCCGACGAGATCTACGCCGCGCTCACCTACGAGGACGACCACGCCTCCATCGCCACCCTCCCGGGGATGCGCGAGCGGACCGTGGTCATCAACGGGTTCTCGAAGGCCTACGCGATGACGGGCCTGCGCCTCGGCTACGCCCTCGGCCCGCCGAAAGCCGTGGAGGCGATCAACCGCGTCCACCAGTACGCGATGCTCTCGGCGCCGACCACCGCCCAGTACGCCGCCGTCGAGGCCCTCGACACCTGCGACGACGCCGTCGCCGAGATGCGCCGGGCCTACAACCGCCGGCGGCGCCTCGTCATCTCGCGGTTCCGCGAGATGGGACTCCCGTGTTTCGAGGCCACCGGCGCGTTCTACGCCTTCCCCGAGGCGCCCGGCGACGACGAGGCGTTCGCCGAGCGGCTCCTCCGCGAACAACGGGTCGCCGTCGTGCCCGGAAGCGTCTTCGGCGAGGGCGGCGCCGGCCACCTCCGCGTCTCGTACGCGACGGGCACCGAGGACCTGAAGGAGGCGATGGACCGCATCGAGGCGTTCGTCGGCTGACCGGCGTCTACGCGTCGTCGTTGCCGTCGCCGTCGTCGGTGACGTCGCCCATGTCCCGGTCGAGGTCGCGGTAGAGGTCCGTCATCCCCGACTCGTCGCCGAGCGACTCGATGGTGGAGTCGAGGTCGTCCCGAAGCTCCGACAGCCGCTCGTCGAGTTCCCGGTACTCGTCGCTCTCCTCGAGGTCGGTCGGCCCCTTCTCGGACTCGAGGAGCGCCTTCTTCGAGGCCAGGGAGAACAGCTCCTGGATCCCGTCGGCGTACTCGTCCCGAAGCAGGAGGTTCTCGACCGTCTCCCGGAGCGCGTCCTTCGAGACGGGCTTGACGAGGTAGTCGTCGAACCCCATCGCGACGATGTCGAAGTCGGGCTCGACGGCCGTCACCATCGCCACCCGACAGTCGATGCCCCGCTCCCTGACCGTCGACAGCACCTCGTCGCCCGGCAGGTCCGGCATCCGGCGGTCGAGGAGGATGACCGACACCTCGGCGTCGAGCGCGTCGAGCGCCTCCCGCCCCCCGTACGCCGTCCGGACTCGGTAGTCACCATCCAACCAGGTGGCGTACAGGTCGGCCAGGTCCGGCTCGTCCTCGACGACGAGAACGAGGGGTTGCGTTTCACTCATCTCTCTGGCGTCACACCGGCGATTGTTCACCGAATGTGGGCCGGGGCATATCAAAATACCCCTTCCGCTCCCGCGGTCCGCCGGGGGGCGCGAGCGGGGGCGGCCGCTCCGGGGTCGCTCACTCGGGGCTGTAGTTCGGCGCCTCGTCCGTGATGGTCACGTCGTGAGGGTGTCCCTCGGTCTGCCCCGCCTGCGACACGCGGACGAACTCGGCGCGCTCCTTGAACTCCGGGAGCGTCGCCGCGCCGACGTAGCCCATGCCGCTTTTCATCCCGCCGACCAGCTGGTGGAGTTCGGCGGCGAGCGGCCCCTTGTACGGCGTGGCCGCCTCGACGCCCTCCGGGACGAACCCCTCGTCGTCCTCGGGCTCCTCCTTCAGGTACCGGTCCCCGCCGCCGGAGCGCATCGCCCCGACCGACCCCATCCCGCGGTACTGCTTGTACTTCTTGCCGTTCATCGTGATGACCCGCCCCGGCGCCTCGTCGGTGCCGGCGAAGTACGACCCGAGCATCACGGCGTCCGCGCCCGCCGCGACGGCCTTGATGGCGTCCCCGGAGTAGCGGATGCCGCCGTCCGCGATGACCGGCACGTCGTGGCGGGCGGCCACGTCGGCCACCTCCGCCACCGCGGTGATCTGTGGCATCCCGGCCCCCGTGACGACCCGGGTGGTACAGATCGATCCCGGGCCGATGCCGACCTTCACGCCGTCGGCGAAGTCGACGACGTCGGCCGCGGCCTCGCGGGTGCCGACGTTCCCGACGACGACGTCGGCGTCGACCGTCGCCGCGATCTCGCGGGCGCTCTCGATGACGTTCCGGTTGTGCGCGTGTGCGCAGTCGATGAACAGCACGTCCGCGTCGGCGTCGTCGGCGGCCTCGGCGCGGTCGTCCTCGAACGGCCCGACCGCCACCCCAAGCCGGAGGCGTCCCTCGTCGTCGCGGGCGGCGTGCTCGTGTTCGCGGCGCTGGAGGATGCCCTGCATCGTCACCAGACCCACCAGGCGGTCGTCGTCGTCGACGATGGGGACGCGCTCGATCTTGTGGTCGTACATCAGCTCCAGCGCCTCGCGCGCGGTCACGTCCTCGCCGGCGGTGATGACCTCGTCGGTCATCGCCCGGCGCACCTCGTCGCGCTCGCCGACCTCCAGGTAGGGCCGGACATCGGTCGCCGAGATGATGCCGAGCACGCGGTTCTCGTCGTCGACAACCGGCGCCCCGCTGACGCCCTCCCGTTCCATCATCTCGTCGACATCGCGCACGGTCCCGTCCGGGGCCGCCGTCACGACGTTCTCACGCCGGATGACGAGTTCGTCGGCCTGCTTGACCCGCTCGATCTCCGCGACCATCCGGTCGACGGTCATGTTGCGGTGGAGGACGCCGAGCCCGCCCTCGCGGGCCATGGCGACGGCCATGGCGGCCTCGGTCACGGTGTCCATCGCGGCCGAGAGGACCGGCGTGTTCAGCGCCACGTTCCGCGAGACGCGCGTCGACACGTCGGCGTCGTCGGGCTCCACCCGGCTCTCCTTCGGACGGAGGAGTACGTCGTCGAACGTGAGCGCCTCGGGAACGCGGAGCTTCTCCGAGAACGGCTCGGGGTCGGGAACGTCGTTCGCCATGTCAAGGGTGGTCCGGCCGCCGGCAAAAGCGTTGCGAGACGACCCCCCGCGGCGACCCCGTCCTCCCCGGGATCCCGCCGCACGGCGCGTGTGGTCGCGTCTCACGGAACGTTTAATAATTCGGTAGGGTTAGTATGCGTATGGACTCCGAGAGTCCCGTCGCCGTCGGTATCGCCGGTCAGGAGCGGTCGCCCACCGGCACGTCCTTTACATCCGACGCGCGGAAATTCGGCTCGGAGTTCCGTTCCGACCCCGTGGCCGACGCCCGCCGACGCTCCGGACCGGGGTCACACCGCCGCTCGGCCAACGGTGACGGCCGCTAGCGCCGCATGAGCGTCTCCCAGCACCCGATCGCCCTCAGCCTGGAGCGGCGGGTCGACGAGCCGACCCGCCTGCTCGCCACGGTGATGGGCCTGCCGCTCGTCGACGGCATCTTCCCCGCGCTGGTCGTCGCGGGCGCGCTCGACACCGCAACCGGCGTCGTCGGGACGGGCCTGCTCGTGTTCGGCGGGTCCGCGACCGTCGCCATCGTCCTCGCCGAGATGGAGGATCCGCGCGAGGCGGTGCCGGCGGTCCTGCTCATCGGCGCGGTCCTCGTCCCGCTGGCGGCCCTGGAGGCAGCGATCGCGCCCACGTTCCGGAGCCTGCTGGCGTTCGAGACCTTCCGCCGGTTCGCCGGCTTAGTGATCGTCGCCGTCGCCGCCAAGACCGCCTCCGCCCGGGTCGGCGAGTACCTGCCCCGCCCGGCGGTCATCGTCGGCCTGGGCGCGGTGGCGAGCTTCCAGCCCGGCGGCCTGGCGCTCGTGGTCACGACCGACCCGGCGCCGATCCTCCGCGGTGCGGCGACCGCCGGCGTCGGCGTCGCGTTCGCCCTCGCGGTCGCGCTCCTCGGCCCGCGCCTCCGGGGCTCGGTCGACCTCGACCTCTTCCGGTTCGGGAGCGCCGTCGCCCTCGGGATGCTCGCGCTCTCGGTCCTGGGGCTGATGCCCACCGACGCCCCCGTCGCGCTCGGCGTCCTCGCCGTCACCGCCCTGTTCTCGTTCGACCCCGACGGCACCGGGTCGCCGGTCGCCGACGCCGACCGCGACGGCGACGGCGCGGCCGACCGGGACGACGTCGGGTTCGACACCGACGCCGGCGCGGACGACGCGGGCGACGACGCCCCCGCGTACCCCGTCGACCACGCCGACGACGCGGACGACGGCGTCTGGCCGAGCGACGGGGAATCGCGCGCGCCTTGGCTCTGACCGAGGGCGTCGCACTTACGTGTCGGCGGCGTCTGGCCGACCCATGGGCAACGAGAGCGGCAACCGCGTCGTCCAGGGACGCATGGTGAACGCCGAGCGGCTGGCCGAACTCGTCGAGGGCGAGCGGCCGATGGAGGCCGAGTCCATCGAGGAAGCCGACCGCGACTGCCCCGACTGCGGGGGGAACGTCCTCTCCGTGGGCTACATGCCGTCCGTGACCGAGTTCGTCACCGGCTACAAGTGCCAGGACTGCAACTGGGCCGCCACCGACCGGTAACCGAAACCGATTTACTCCCGTCCCGGATACGGGTACCCGCGGGGCTGTGGCCCAGCCAGGCAGGGCGACTGACTCCAGAGGCCACGCCCGGTGACGAGCTCCAGACTGATATACCGAGCGGGCGGCTGATCACCGACCGCGACGACGACCCTCTGGAGTACCGAGGCAGACCGGAGTTATCAGTCAATCGGGGGTTCAAATCCCTCCAGCCCCATTCCGTTCAAAACCCTGGTAGCGGCACGCTACCGCCGACTCGTAACATTCAGCCGGCTGGATCCCGATCCACCTGTCGTATTCCCGTCATATCCTGACTGACGGCGAGAGCCACGACTCACCGCAGCCGTCAGTCGCGCCGGACGGCCGGCAGCGCGGCCGCCAGCAGCGCGATCGCCGCGACCACCGCGCCGAAGCCCGGCCCGCCGCCCGAAGTCGGCGTGGGCGTGGATGTCGGCGTGGCCGTCGGAGTCGGTGTCGGGGGGGGCGTGGCCGTCGGGGTCGGTGTGGGCGTCAGGGTCGGTGTGGGTGTCGGGGTGGGCGTGGCCGTCGGGGTCGGTGTGGGCGTCGGCGCCACGAGTTCGACCGTGACCCTCCGTATCTCCCCGCCGTTTCGGGCGATCACCGTGTACGTCCCGAGCGAGAAGTCCGCCGTATCGATCGTCACGCGCCAGACGCCTCGGCGACCCCACTCGTCGTCCGCCGCCGAGGCGACGATGTCGCCGTCCGGGTTCCGCACGTCGACCGTGATCGCGTTCTCCTCGGGTTGGAGGATCGTGACGCCCTCGACGACCATCGTCTCGCCGATGGGGACCGGGGTGACCCCGTCGGCGGGATCATCTTCCGGGTGGACGCGGCGGATCTCGAACGGGGACGAGGCACCCGCGACCGGTCCGACGACCAGGAGCAGGGCGATCGCGACGGCGACGCGGTGGTGTGGCGGCATGCCCGCACGTACGGGTGCGATTCTAAACAACTTACGCGGGTATGGTCCCCGGTCCACCGGGGTCGGGAGTCGGCGACCGACGACGGATTCCCCGGGTGGCGTCTCGGCCCATCGCGCGCCGTCAGAAGAGCCCGGGGAACAGCTGACTGACGTCGAACCACACCAGCACGCCCACGACGGCCAGGGCGACGAGCGCGGAGATGACGTCCCCGATCAGTTTGGCGGGGGTCATGGCTCGGGGACGTGCCGGACGGCGCATAATCCTGTCGCCCGCTGGCGCCGCGAGCGGCCGAGACGCCCGGTGTTCGGCGTCGGCCCGAACGTCCGGACGGGGCGAGGAGACCCGCTCAGTCGCGCCGGACGGCCAGCAGCGCGGCCGCCAGCAGCGCGATCGCCGCGACCACCGCGCCGAAGCCGGGCCCGCCGCCCTCGGTGGGCGTCGGGGTCGGCGTCGGGGTGGCCGTCGGCGTCGGGGTGGCCGTCGGCGTCGGCGTGTTCTCCGCCCCGTCCGGCGTGCCATTGCCGTCCGTGTCCGTTTTCGTCGGATCCAGCCCGCGCTGGATCTCCGTCTGGTCGGTCAATCCGTCGCCATCCGTGTCTGCCGTCG
>JBDGSZ010000045.1:0-6104 GCA_042217265.1 Haloferacaceae archaeon | reverse complement strand
GCCTCGTTGCCGCCGTCGAACACCCGGAGACGGACGTGCTGGGCCACCCGACCGGGCGCATCATCAACCGCCGGGCGGGACTGAACCCGGACCTCGACCGTCTGGCCGGGGCGGCCGCCGCGAACGACGTGGCGCTCGAGGTGAACGCCAACCCCCACCGGCTCGACCTCCGCGACGAGGCCGTCCGGGCCGCCGTCGAGGCCGGGGCGACGATCGCGGTGAACACCGACGCCCACCGCCCGGCCGAACTGGACAACGTCCGCTACGGCGTCCACACCGCGCGGCGGGGGTGGGCGGAGGCCGCCGACGTGCTCAACGCCCGGGACGTCGACGGCCTGCGGGCGTTCCTCTGACGCGTCAGGGACCGCCGTGAAGCTCCTCTGTGACGCGATGTGCGGAACCCTCGCCACGTACCTCCGGATGTGCGGCCACGACGCCGCCTACGCGCTCGACCGCGGCGTCGAGGCCGACGACGCGCTCCTCTCGCTCGCGCGCGAGGAGGACCGCCTGCTCGTCACCCGCGACCGCGACCTGGCCGAGCGGGCTGGCGGCCGCGGACTGCTGCTCGCGGAGCGCGACGTGACGGACCAGCTACGCGGGATCCGGGCCGCGGGCGTGGACCTGACGCTCCCGGACCGGCCCGAGCGGTGTGGCGCGTGCAACGGCCCGCTCGCCCCCGTGCCGGCCGACGGGCCGGTCCCGGAGTACGCCCCTGACCCGTCGGACGTGGCGTGTTTCCGGTGTCGCGACTGCGGGCAGGTGTTCTGGGAGGGCAGCCACTGGGCGGACGTGCGCGACCGGCTGGCGTCGCTCTGAGTCCCGTCAGGCGTCCCGCCGGTAGAGGACCACGAGGACCGAGAGGAACGCGAGTTCGGTGACGACCGCCACGGCGGCCAGCGGCTCCCCGGTGAGGTGGGCGACGACGGCCTCGACGGGCGTCATCCCGTGGTAGAGCGGCTTCCGTCCCGGCAGGAACCCGCCGTGACCGCTGAGGTGCCAGGCGAAGTACCCGACGAGGTACGTCGCGGCCAGTCCCGCCCCGAGGGCGTAGGCCGCCCGGCGGGGGAACCCCGCGACGACCGCCGGCACCCCGACCAGGACCGCGAGCCCCGAGAGGACGAACGCGACCGGTCGCGGGTCCGTGACCAGGAGCGAGGGGTCGACGAGGAGCAACGTGACCAGCCGGCCGAACCCGTGGCTGGGGTGGAACAGGTGGACGCCGGCGACCACGTAGGCGAGCGCCGCGGCCGCGTAGAGCAGTCGACGGCTCGAAACGGTCCGGGGCGACGACGTGGCGGTCACGCCACGGGGTCGGGCGTCCACCGACGCGTACCTTGCGGGGTTGCGCGCCGCGGGGGTCCGAATCTCAACGCGGCGACCACTCCTCGCAGGGGTCCATGTCGGACATCTGCTCGTCGTGGCGGCCGCAGTAGGGCCGCATCCCCCGCTCGGTTCGGACGTACTCGAAGTGCTCGCAGTTCCCGCAGTACGGGTCGCCGGGGACGCTCTCGCGGTCCACCCGGCCGTCGTCGAACGACTGGATGTCGTCCGTCGTCGCCCCGCCGTCGGAGGCGGCGCCGGCCGCCGCCCCGCCCCCGCCGGACCGCCCCGGCGAGCGGGACATCCCGGTCCCGCCGCGTCCGGCCGATCCGGACGGGACGGGGTCGTCCGACGAGTCCTCGCCCAGCAGGAGGCCGCCGTCGCCGCCGGGGCCGCCGGACGCGCCGGTGTCGGCGGCGGTCTGGGTCGGCGCCTCGCCGTCTGGCGTGCCCTTGCCGAACCCGACGCTCCCCTCCCGGCGCGGGTCGACCTCGACCACCTCGGTGACGCCCTCGCGGATGACGTCGACGCGGGCGGTGCCGCCCGGATCGTTCCGGCGCTTGAAGTTCGCGATGCCGACGAAGAGGTACCAGAACGTGATCAGCGCCCCGAGGAAGTAGGTGCCGACGGTCGGGAGGGTGAGGTCCGCGACGGTGTTCGCGCAGTTCGCGCCGGACCACTGGCAGGGGTAGGCGTGGGTGAACAGGACGACGCCGAGGGCCGCGATGGCGGCGCCGACGCCGGCGGCGACGCGCGTGCTCCGGTCGGCCGGCAGGACCGTCAGGATGCCGAGGAAGACGGCCGGGACGCCGACGCCGGCCAGGATCCCGGCGTACTCCCGGGCTTCGTACAGCGTCGCCCCGCTCCCGGTCACCACGTCGGTCGTGGCGACGACGATACCCGCGACGACGAGCAACACGCCGACCGAGAACAGCGAGACGCCGGCGTAGAGCTGGCCGGTGCTCACCTCCCGACGGGCGTCCCGCCCGTAGACCTCCCCGAGGCTCGTCATGCGCGTGGGTTCCGCGCGCACCCACAAAACGGTACGTCAGACGCTCGCAAGACGGTTCGGCGGGGAGACGGGGCCGAGCGGCGGGAAAGGAAGGGATTATGCGGGTCGCCGCGTTTGCCCCGCCCATGGCCGACAACGAGGACGGAGACGACGAGGCGGAACCGCCCGTGGAGCTCGGCGACGGGCCGGACGTCGAGGGCGCCCCGGTCGCCCGGATCGCGGCCCGCCTGACCTGGCCCCAGGAACTGAGCCACGTCCGCCGGAAGGAGGGCGACGCGACGATCCGGACCCCCGACGGCCCGCGGGACCTCGACGCGGTCCTCGACGGGGTCGACGAGACGTACTTCGACACCCGGCAGACCTTCGTCGAGGCGGTCCGCAACGCGGTCGGTCGGGGCCCGGTCGCGACCGCCGACGAGTAGGGCGGTGTCGGTCCGGGTCCGACTCCGCTCGCGGCTCGCGGCGCTCTCCTGGGTCCAGCGGTCGCTGCTGGTCGGGGCGGCGCTCGGCGCCGCCTGGTCGGCCTGGACGCTCCCCGAACACACCCTGCCGTGGCGGTTGACCCGGGACCTCGTCCTGTTCGTCGTCGGCCCCGTCGCGTTCGCGCTGTGGCACGGCCGCGACCTGGGCTGGCGGGTCGACCGCCGGACGCTCCGCAACACCGCCGCCCTCGCCGCGTTCGTCGTCCCCTTCTACGTGGTCGGGGCGTCGCTCCCGACGGTCCGCGCGTACTACCCGATCTGGGAGACGAGCACCGCGCTTTCGGCCTTCCTCCCGCACGCGGTCGGCCAGCTGCTCGTCGCCCTCGCGGCCGAGACGTACTACCGCGGCCTGCTCTGTGTCGGCGTCCGCGACCTCGGGCCGAAGAGCGCGTTCATCAGCCCCGTCGTCTACGCGCTCCACCACGTCGGCAAGCCGCCGGTCGAACTGCTCCTCTCGGGACCGACCGACGTGCTCTTCGGGCTGGTCGATTACGACTGCCGCTCGATCCTGCCCTCCGTAGTCGCGCACGGCGTCGGCCTCTCGCTTCTGGACTGGCTGGTCCTCCACCCGCCGGTGATCGCGACCGAGCGGGTCGTCCGGTGGCTCTCGTGGCTCCCCGTTCCGCTCTGACTCGGCATTTATCCCCGCGCGCGCCGTTTCCCGCCGCGATGACCCTCCCCATCGATCCGGAACGGCTCGCCGACGACGATGTCGGCGAGGAGCGGGCGACTCTGGAGATGCCCCACGAGGCCGCGGTCGAGCACGTCCGAGAGGCGTTCCTCGACGCCGGGTTCGGCGTCCCGGTCGAGTTCTCGCCCGCGGACCTGCTGAACGAGAAGGTCGACGCGGATCGCGACCCGTACTACGTCCTCGGGGCGTGTAACCCGGCGATGGCCGATCGGGCGCTCGACGCCACCGACGGCCGTATCGGCGCGCTGTTCCCCTGTAACGTCGTCGTCTGGCAGGACGAACCCGGCGTCCAGACGGTGTATCACGTCTCGATCATGCGGATCGCCCGCCTCGTCGGCGTCGCCCCCGACGACGAGGCGATGGCCGACATCGTGGCCGACACCGGGGAGATGGTCGACGCGGCGTTCGCGAACCTCGACGCGTAGGGCTCAGCCCCCGCCCCGCGGGCGCTCGACGCCCGCCTCACCCTCGAGGTGTTCGGTCTGTGCCTCCAGGCGGCCGACCTTCCGCTCGATGCGCTCGAAGCGTTCGTCGACGCTCCCGCCGCTCCGGATCCGCAGGAAGAAGTAGCCGAGGCCGCCGAGCACGCCGACGAGGACGACGACGTTCACGAGGAGCACCAGGAGGAGCACGAGCAGTTCGGGCGCGCCGGGGAGCTGTAACGGGACCATGCACCGTCATCGCTCGCCCGCGAGATAAACCCCCGTCGCGCGCGGTCACTCCGCGAACGCCGAGAGGTCCGTCTGGAGGCCGGCGACCATCGCCGACTTCCGCCGGAGGTCCGGGAGGTCGACCGGGAGTTCCGCCGCGATCCGACGGACCGCGCCGTGGAACGTCTCGGCGGTCGCTCCCGCGTCGTCGAAGGCGTTACGGACGCTCTCGCGGACCTGCCAGACGCCGGCCGGCCCCCAGTAGTCCCCGGAGACGTGCCGGAGGACGAGGACCTTCGCCTGCCGACCGCGGTCGGCGAGCTCCTCGAGGACGCCGAGGCGGGCGGCGTGGTAGGCGCCGGCGGTCTCCTCCGGGTAGCCCGTCCGCCCCCCGTAGCCCTCGCGGTCGCTCGCGACCCAGACGCCGGCCTCCGGGTCGGGGTTCCAGACGCTCCCCGGCGCCTTGCACTCGACGAGTTCGTACTCCCAGTCGCCCGGCGCCAGCACGACCCAGAAGGCGTTCCCGAGGAACTCGTTGCGGTGGACCTCCACCTCGTCGACGCCCGGGGCGTCGCGTACCTTCCCCCGGAGGTACCGGCCCACGCAGTCGTCGACGGCGGTGATTGACCAGCGCGTGGGGACCAGCCGGCGGCGCTCGCCGCGACCGAGCGCCCCGGCCGAGAGGACGGTGTTGATCTCGTAGACATCGAAGTCCCGCTCGTAGAGGTAGTTCATCGCCCCCTCTGCGGTCCAGTCGTCGTCCGCGAGGACCTTCTCGACGGGGCGGGGGACGTGCGGGTTCTCCGAGAGCCGGGCGTCGCGGGCGGGGGCACGAGGGCCGGTCGGGGTCGCCACGTCGTCCGGGCCGACGTCGAGGTCGAGGTCGGGACGGTCGGCGAGGTCGATCTCGACGGCGACCGGGCGGTCGGCGACGGCGACCTCCCGCTGGACGCCGAGAAAGCCGTCCCAGGCGTCGTGGACGTTCGTGGCGCCCGTCGATCGGCTGGAGTTCAGCAGGGAGGTCCGGCGCTCGAAGACGTCGGCGATGGACACCCCTTCGTCGTACCACGCCGCCGACGTCTCGAACCGCTCGGCGTCCTCCTCGCGCCCGACCGGCGAGAGGATGCCCGCGGACACGTCGGGGTAGTTCGCGCGGCCGACGAAGACGGACGGCGAGACGCTCCCGACGAGGGCGTCGCTGGAGACGTGAGCCTCGAACCGGCGCTCGAAGTCCTCCAGGTGGTCGAGGATACCGTAGGACTTCTCCGAGGCGAGGCGCCGCCGCTCGGCGCGCTCGTCCCGTTCCAGTTCGATGTAGTCGTCGAGCCGCATCGTTCGTCCGTGGGGTTCCGACGGGCTTGAACCTGACTCCGCGGGCGACGGCCGCCCCCGGGACTCGGGGGAGTAGCCAGTCACCCCCCGGACGCGCCCGTGCCACAAGGCACTCGGCCCGGGTGGACGGCCGCGGCCCGTGGCCCCCGGGAGTTCTCGGAGCGAGACGGAAGACGGAAACTGAAGCTTCTTATGCCGCTCGGGGGTATGCGTGAGCATGGGTCTGTTCGACCGGTTGCGCGGCGACGACGCCCCGCGCGTGGCCTTCCTCGGCCTCGACGGGGTCCCCTACTCGCTGCTTGCCGAGAACCCGGACCGGTTCCCCAACCTCGCGGCCATCGCCGACGAGGGGAGCGGGGGAGCGATCGACAGCATCGTGCCGCCCGAATCGAGCGCCTGCTGGCCCGCCCTGACGACCGGCGTCAACCCCGGCGAGACCGGCGTGTACGGCTTCCAGGACCGCGAGGTCGGCTCCTACGACACCTACGTCCCGATGGGCCGGGACGTCCAGGCCGACCGCCTCTGGGACCGCGTGACCGACGAGGGCCGGCAGGCGACAGTCCTGAACGTCCCCGTCACCTTCCCGCCCCAGCGCGACGTCCAGCGGATGGTCTCGG
>JBDGSZ010000096.1:0-6245 GCA_042217265.1 Haloferacaceae archaeon | reverse complement strand
TGGTCCCGAACTGGCCGCTGGTCGGGTCGCGGATGCCGACCTTCCAGTACATCCACAGGAAGACCGGGATGGTGAGGAACATGATCCACACCATCGGGCGGAACTGCTCCTTGAACATCCCGAGCTGGTCGCCCATCATCTCCATCTGCTCCTCCTGGAGCTCGTCGAGGGCCTCCTGGTCGTCGCGCTCCTTGGCCGCCTTGCGGCGGTCCTGGAGGTCCTGCATCCTCTCCTGGTACTTCGCCATCCGTTCGGTGTTCATCAGGTTGGCCTGGAGGATCGTCGAGTAGAGGCCGGTACCGAGCGCGAGGATCATCACCACCGCGTAGAACGGGAGGAGCTGGCTGAGCGGGCCGAAGACCACGTCCAGCACGCCGCCGATGAACTCCCGCAGCGGGCGCCAGGTGTAGGCGGCGAAGAAAGGGACGGTGAAAAGCGCCACCGCCTTGTCGTAGATCGACCACGAGGAGTCATCGGCGTCGACGTCCGTCTCCTCGTCGTCGCCGTCGAGGGCGTCCCGTGTCCCCTCGACGTCCGCGAGTTCGAACCCGTCCTCGCCGTCGACGAGCACGCCTTGCTCGATGAGCCGGCCCCACTCGCCGCTGGTGATCTCGTCCCGGACGTCGACCCAGCGGACGGTCCCGTCCTCGGCCTGCCGGAGGACCGTCTCGACGGCCTCCCGCATCTCGGGGTCGTCGTCCACGAGGGACCGCACCGTCGCCTTCGTCCCTGCCATTACGCCCCGTATACGACCCCGCGTTATGAACGTTTTACTCTCCGTGCACGGCCGACGCCCGACTGTACCGGGCGCGCCCGACTCAGTCGGTTCCGATGGCGTCGACCACCCGCTCGAACACCTCGTCGGGCGACCCCTCGCCGTCGACCGTGACGAGGTCGCCCCGCTCCCGGTAGTACTCGATCACGGGCTCGGTGTTCTCCTCGTAGACCCGGAGGCGCTCCCGGACCGTCTCCTCGGTGTCGTCGTCGCGCTGGATCAGGTCGCCGCCGCAGTCGTCACAGACGCCCGCCTCCGCCGGCGGGGCGAACTCGACGTGGTAGTTCGCGCCACAGTCGTCACAGACGCGCCGCCCGGTCAGCCGGTCGACGAGTTCCTCCCGGCCGACGTCCAGGTGGATCACCGCGCCCAGGTCGACCAGGTCGGCGAGGTACTCGGCCTGCGAGAGGTTCCGCGGGTAGCCGTCGAGGACGAACCCGTCGGCCGCCGAGAGCGCCTCGGCGACGATCTCGTTGACCACCTCGTCGGGCACGAGTTCGCCCGCCTCCATGTACTCCCGCGGGGTTCCGTACTCCGTCTCCATGTCCCTGTTCGCCCGGAGCGCGTCCCCCGTCGTGACGTGGTCGATGTCGTACCGGTCGGCGAGGCGCTTGCTCTGGGTTCCCTTCCCGGCGCCCGGTGCGCCGAGCAACAGCACGCGCGGGTCGGCGGTCCCGTCCATGCGCCCTCCTCCCCGGCCGCGCGTAAATGTCTGCGGATATCGTCGCCGGACGCCACGGCGTCGCGCCCGGCGGCGTCACCCGGTGACGAACTTCCCCGGCGCGCGCGACCAGTCCCACCGGCGGTGGCGCAGGTCCGGGTCGGCGTCGTCCGGCACCGCGCCGTACTCCCGGAGCAGTTCGACGATGCCCTCCCGACCGCCGAAGTCGCCCCGGTACCACAGGAAGAGCCGCGGGACCTCCGCGACCCCCTCGTCGGGGTCGTACGCGACCGTCCCGTCGAGGTACGTCCGGGTCGCGAGGTCGAGTTGCTCGTCGATCCGGTCGCGCTCGTAGGCCCGGATGGCGGGACAGGACGCCGCCCCACAGTTCAGCGCGAAGTGGACCCGCGGGTCCGGATCGTCGAGCCGGTAGCGCCGCTCGAAGCGGCGGGGGAGCCGCGGCAGGTACCCCAGGCCGTACTTGGACCGCGACCCGCGCAGGACGCCGTGTTCGACGTCGTCGAGGCTGACCGCCCTGTCCGCCACCGTGGCGCAGGTCGCCCGGAAGAACCGGACCGTCCGGAGCGGCCCCTCGTAGAGGCCGGGGCGCTCGGCCAGGAGGCGCTGTGTCCCAGCGTTGTAGAGGTTCGTCCAGAACGCCAGGGCCGCCGCCCGGTCCTCCCGGACGACGGTCAGGTCCCCCTCGTCGTAGCCCGCGAGCCGCGCCAGGTACGGCTCGGGGTCGTCGCCGGTCCGGAACGCCACGAGCAGCCGGCGGGCGCAGTCCGTCGGTCCGGGCAGGTCCGCCGGCGTCCCCCCCTCCCGTTCGACGTCGATCACTACCGACGGGTCGGCCCGCCGGGAAAAAAGGGTTCGGCGGCGGGGCACGGCCGCCGCCAGCCCGACCCGCCGGACGGCCAACCCCCTCCACCCCGACCGGTCGTGCGGTCCCACCGCACACGTGCCGTGCGGTTAGGTCGGTCGCTCCGCTGTCACGGGTATGAGCGAGGACGCCGCGGACGCGACGACGCTGTCCGAGACGACCGCCCTCTGTCCGACGTGCCTCGAACGGGTCCCCGGCCGGTACGAGGACCGTGACGGCCGCGTCCACCTCGCGCGGACCTGCCCGGATCACGGCGAGACCAGCCGGGCGGTCTGGGAGTCCGTCGACCACTGGGAGTGGGTCACCGACCTCGCCGGCGGTTCGGCCCCGACCCCGGACCCCGACGGGGAGTTCACGGTCGAGGGCGACCACGCCTGCCTCGCGGTCGTCGAGGTCACGGAGGACTGCAACCTCTCGTGTTCGTACTGCTTCGCGAGTTCCGGACCGGACGGGGAGCACCGGCCGTTCGAGACGGTCGTTGACCTTCTGGAGACGGTTCTCGAAGCCGGCGGCCCCCGGCCGATCCAGTTCTCGGGCGGTGAACCGACGGTCCGCGACGACCTGCCGGCGCTCGTCGAGCAGGCGGCCACGATGGGGTTCGAGCACGTCCAGGTCAACACCAACGGCATCAGGCTGGCGACCGAGCCGGGCTACGCCGAGCGCCTGGCCGACGCGGGCGTCACGAGCGTCTACCTCCAGTTCGACGGCCTCTCGGCGGCGGTCTACGAGTCCATCCGCGGGCTCGACCTGACCGACGAGAAGCGGGCGGCCGTCGAGGCCTGTCGCCGCGCCGACCTCCCGGTCGTCCTCGTCCCGACGGTCGTCCCGGGGACGAACGACCACGAGATGGGCGACGTCGTCCGGTTCGCCGCTGAGCACCGCGACGTCGTCGAATCGGTGAACTTCCAGCCCGTCGCGCACTTCGGGCGGTACGCCGAGAACGGGGGGCGGTTCTCGCTCGACGCCGCCGCCCGCCGGCTGGCCGACCAGCTCGACGGCGTCGAGGCGCGGGACTTCCTGCCCGTGCCCTGCTGTTCGTCCACCTGCCAGAGCGCGACCGCGCTCGTGCCGGACGACGACGGCGGCGTCGTCCCGGTCACCCGCTTCCTCGGCGACGACCTGTTCGACGCCGTCGCCGGCACCGTCGACGAGGCCGACTGGATGGAGCTCCTCGCGGGCACCGAGGCCGGCGCGGAGCGGGCGTGTTCGACCGCCGAGTGCTGTGGCGGCGGTCTCCCGTTCGATGCCGCCGACCTCCTCGACGACGTGGTCCCCGTCTCGTTCACCGGGTTCATGGACGCCGATGCGGCCGACGCCGGCAAGCTCTCGAACTGCTGCGTCTCGGTCCCGACCGAGTCCGGCGACCTCGTCCCCTTCTGTGCCTACAACATGACCGACGGGGACGGCCGGTACGCCATCCGGAACCGCAACGGCTGGGGCGGGCGCTCGGTGGCCGGCGGACACGACACGGAGGCGGACTACGCGGGCGACGGCGCGGCCGCCGGGGACCGGTCGCCGGCGGAGGGGGACGACTAGTGCGCTCGCCGGTCGAGGCCGCGCTCGCGGACCCGTGGGCGACGCTCGACGCCCTCGTCGACGGGCCGCTCCACCCGGGGGGCCGCGAGGCGACGGCGCGCCTCCTCGATCGCGCCGGCGTCGACGACGGGACGCGCCTACTCGACGTCGGGTGTGGGGCCGGCGACGCGCTCTCCCTGGCCCGCGACCGCGGCGCACGCGCCGTCGGCGTCGACCGCCGCCCCCGGGGTGCCCCCGGCGCCGACCTCGTCCGCGCCGACGCCGGCGCCCTCCCCGTCGCCGCGGGCGCCGTCGACGTCGTCCTCTCGGAGTGTAGCCTCTGTCTCGCCGCCGACGCCGACCGCGCGCTCGCCGAGGCGCGGCGGGTCCTCGCCGCGGACGGCCGCCTGGCGCTGTCCGACGTCGTTGTCGAGGGGTCGCTCCCGGACCTCCCAGCGACGCTGGCGACCCTGTGCTGTCTCGACGGCGCGCGCGCCCGAGACGACCTCGTCGCCGCGGTCGACGACGCCGGCTTCGTGATCGAGCGGGTCGACGACCGCCGCGACGACCTCCTCGCCATGCGCGACCGGGTGCGCGAGGCCGTCGACTACGAGGCGCTGCTCGGCTCGCTCGGCGGGACCGGCTCGCGGCTCCTCGACGGAATCGAGCGGCTGGAGGACGCGGCCGAATCCGGCCGTATCGGGTACGTCTCGTTGCTCGCAACCCCGGCCGAGGGCCGTCCGCGGTAGCCGACGCCGGTCCCCGCCACGGGCCGTCCGTCCGCCCGCGACCTTCACGGCCGAAAGGTAAAGACGGCCACCACCGAACCGACCGCACATGGAGTGCCCGGAGTGTGGTGGCCCGCTCGACGCCTACGCCCTCGGCGGTCACGAGGCCTCGGTCTGCGAGCGCTGCGGGTGGGTGGGCATCGAGGCGGACCACCGCGGCGGCGGCCGGCGGACCGAATCCTGGGACGACGCACTCAGTCGCTTCTACGACCGCCACGTCGAGACCGAGCGCCGCCGCGCGGACCTGCCGCCGGTCGCGGCGGCGACCGGATCCGACGACGGGGCGGTCGGGAACGGCGCCCCGGACGACGCCGGGAGCGACGGCTCCGGCCGGGACGGCGACGGCACGGCGGACGGCGAGGCCGACGGCTCCGGCGACCCCGAGGACGACGGTGATGACGCCGCCGGGGAGGCCCCCGGGGACGCCGAGGGCGAAGCCGAAGCCGAAGCCGAAGAGGAGACCGGGGACGCCGAGGGCGAAGCCGAAGAGGAGACCGGGGACGCCGAGGGCGAGCACGAAGGTACCGTGGACGGCGACGAGGACGGTGGTGAACGCGAGGACGGGGACGGGGACGGCGACGAGGACGGTGGTGAACGCGAGGACGCGGATGGAGTCGGGACGGGTGCCGACGGTGCGGCGGCGGACGGGGACGCGGACTGACCCGACGGGCCGCTCGATGTCGACCGGGAGGCCCCGGGCTCAGTTCTCGGCGGCGGACTCGGCCGCCCCGGCGTCCGCGGTCTCCTCCTGTTCGTCCGAGCGGGCGGCGACGAGGGCGCCCCTGGCGACGCTGTAGAGCGGTTCGTCGACGCTCCGGACCTCGCTGATGGAGAACGGGATGGCGGCGTCCCGGAGATGGTCCTCGAACAGCTTCTCGAACCCGCTGGGGCTGGAGGTGCCGCCGGTGACGACGACGGGCACGTCGAGGTCCTCCTCGACGTCCTCCTCGTCGACCTCGCGGGAGATGTTCTCGATGACGTAGTCGAGCAGGTTCTCGTAGTAGATGGCGAGCGCGCCCTCGACGCCGCCGACGTCGGTGCGGAAGTCGAGTTCGAAGTCGTCCTCCTTGATGCTGGTGACCTTGTCGACCGGCGTGCCGGTCGCCTGTGCGGTCTGCTCGTCGATCCAGTCACCGCCGCGGGCGATGGAGAACTTCATCACCGGGACCGCGTAGTAGGCCAGGCAGACGTTGGTCATGCCGGCCCCGAAGGAGACGCCGAGGCCGGTGAAGTTGTTGTTCGCGAGTTCGGAGTAGATGACCGCCATGCCCTCGTTGATCGGCTCGGGATCGTAGCCGACGTCGCCGAGCATCGATTCGAGGGTCTTCTGGTGGTAGAGGGTTGAAAGGTCGGAATCGATGGGGTCCGCGGGCGAGGAGTAGTAGAGGCGCTCGTTCGGCCGGGCGGGCTCGCCGACGACCTGCTCCGTGATGAGCTTGATCATCGGGATGGCGGACGACTCCTCGGAGGAGAGGATGCCGTGTTGCATCGGGCGGCGGGTCTCGCTGTTGAAGATGTTCGCGAAGTTCAGGGCGTCGTCGCCGACGACGTACACCTTGTCGTCCTTCCGGATGTGGAGGACGTCGCTGCGCGACAGCATCTGCTCGGCCATGTCGCTGTAGT
>JBDGSZ010000042.1:0-6310 GCA_042217265.1 Haloferacaceae archaeon | reverse complement strand
TTTATCAGGAGGTCCGGCTCTTCGGGAAAGACGAGCCGTCTCTCGACGGCGTCGGCGTCCACGTCTTCGGGCGCGAGTTCCCCTGCGGACACCTCGTGGGCGAGCGCCCGTGTCGCGGCCGCGAACTCCCGCTTGCCACCGAGTCCGACGTTGACCTGGACGGGCGCGCCGACGGGTTCGGTGTCGCCCGGGCCGCGCACCTCGAGTCGACGCGGGGCTTCGACGTCGCCGAGCGCCCGCTCGATGGTCGGGACGACGGCCTCGTCGAGGACCGACACCGAGACGGCGACGCGCTCGGCGCCGTAGTCGAACGCCCACCCGAGGAACCGTTCCAGCGTGTCGTACGCGCCCTGTTCGAGCAGGTCGCGCTCGGTGATGACGACCGCGACGCTCTCGGGCAGGCCGCCGCCGCGACGACGGCGGGCGCGGACCCGGAGCGCGAGCCAGCGGTCGTACGGGTTCACGCCCGCTGGTCGTACGCTCTCCCCCCTGAGTCTTCTGTTCGCGCAGACGGCTGTCGGGAGCGTTAAGTGCGCGTCAGGGGTACAGTCGTGCCGTGACAGACCCTCTGCGGCGGGCCGGCGGGTTCGCCGCCGTCGGGACGCTCGCACTCGCCGCGCCGGCGCTCGGCCGGGCCGCAGCGCTCCCGTTCGCGCTCGTCGCCGCCGCGGCGGCGTTCGTCGTCGACGAGGGCCCCCTGTTCGACCTGTTCGCCCGCCCGGGTGACGAGCGAGAGGGCCGGCTCTCGGGGCTGGCGGGGTTCGCCCTCGCTGCCGCCGGTCTCGGCGTTCTCACCGCGTTCCCGGGCGCGACAGCGACGATGCCCGTCGCCGTCTACGTCGCGAGCGTCCTCGTCCTCGCGTACGGCAACCTCGGGGAGCGACTCGTCGAGCGCGCCACGGACGACCGGTTCGCCGCGACGGCCGGGTTCGCAACGGCCGGGTTCGCCGCCGGCGTCGCCGGGCAAGCCGCCGTCGCCGTCGCCGCCGGCCTCCCGGTGTCGTACCCGCGTTTCGCCTTCCTCGCCGCGGCGGCGGCGCTCGCGGCCGCGCTCTTTCGCACGATGCTCTACGTTCGTGACGACCCGCTGGTGATGGTGAGCGTCGGCGTTCTCGGCTGGCTCTTCGACGCCGTCGCGACCGACGTCGCCCCCGTCGAGGTCGGCGTCGCGCTCGCGCTCACCGTCGTCCTCGGCGTCCTCGCGTACGTCCTCGGCACCGCGAGCGTCACCGGGATGCTGACCGGCGTCCTCCTCGGCCTGCTGGCCGTGGTCCTCGGCGGTCTCGACTGGCTCGTCGTCCTGCTCACCTTCTTCGGCGTCGGCGGCCTCTCGGCGAAGTTCCGCTACGACCGCAAACTGGAACGCGGCGTCGCCGAGGACGACGGCGGTGCGAGAGGGACGGAGAACGTCCTCGGAAACGCCGCCGCCGCGCTCGTCGCGCTCGTCGCGTTCGCAGCCGCGGACCTCGTGCCCGGCCGCCCGCTCGACCCCGCGGTCTTTCGCTACCTGTTCGCCGGGTCGCTCGCCGCCGCGATGGCCGACACGCTCTCCTCCGAAATCGGCGGCCTGTTCGACGGCCCACGACTCGTCACGACGCTCGACCCCGTCCCCCCCGGCACCGACGGCGGCGTGACGTGGCAGGGGACGGCCGCCGGCGTCGTCGGCGCGGCGACGGTGGGGGGTGTCTCGCTTCTCCTCCTCGGGACGCGCCTCCCGGTCGACGCCGTCGCCGTCGTCGCCGCCGGCGGCGTCGTCGGCATGTTCGTCGACAGTCTGCTCGGCGCGACCGTCGAAGGCGACCGGGTGGGAAACGAGACGGTCAACCTCCTCGCGACCGCCACCGGCGGTGCCGTCTCCGTCGCCGTCGCCGTCGGGCTAGGTCTCGTCGCCTGACTCTCCGCTCCCGTCCACCTGCGCCGCGGTCCTGACCCGCACCTCGACCGGCTGCTTGACGAACGGGCCAGTCTCGCGCGCCACCGCCTGCTCAACGCCGCGCTCTGCGAATCTGTCGAGCAGCCGCTGGCTCAGGCGGCCGTCGAGCACCACCGCGTGCGGCGGGTCGTCCGCGTCTGCGGCCACGTCCGCGGCGTCGTCGACAGCAACCTCGTCGAGAATCGCGAACTCGTCGTCGAGCAGCCGCGCGCGGCCGGTCTCGCCGCCCACCACCGCCCGGACGTGGCCGGCGAGGCCGTCGGGCGGGGCCGTCTCCTCGCCGTCGGCCGTCTCGTCAGTCTCCTCGCCGGCGGCCGTCCCGTCGGCCTCGCCGCTGCCGTCGTCGCTCTCGCCGACCGCCCCGTCGTCCGTCGGGTCCGCCCCGGGATCGTCGGCTGGAGTGTCCGTCTCGCCCGCATCCGGGCGCTCGGCTTCCGCGCCGGCAGTGACCCGGACCGTCCCGCCGTCGGTTCCGGCGGCCGCGCTCGCCTCTGTCTCCGTCTCGTCGGTCACCGCGCCACGGAGGTCCCGGTCGTCGTCCGGCAGGTCCTCGACCCGGACCTTCTCGCGGAGCGCCCCCACGACCTCGTGACGCGCGAGGTCCTCTACCGACCGCCCCTCGGGGGCGAACGCGACGAAGTCGACGTCGCCGACCTGCTGGAGTTCGCGGAGGATCAACTCGCCGCCGCGGTCGCCGTCTAAGAACGCCGTCACGGTGCGACTCCGGGTGAGGTCCGCGACCGCGTCGGGGACGTTCGTCCCCTCGACGGCGACGGCGTTTTTGATCCCGTGGCGCAGGAGCGCGAGGACGTCCGCGCGCCCCTCGACGACGACGACGGCGTCGGCGTCCGCGACGCGTGGACCGGCGGGCTGTCCCTCGTACTCGGTGATGTCCGCGACGCGGACGGCCTCGCGGACCTCGGCCTGGATCTCCTCGCTCGACGTGACCGACTCGTCGAACGCCTCGTCGAGTAGCTCCTTCGCGCGCTCGACTATCTCGCGGCGCTTGGCCTCGCGCACGTCCTCGATCTCGGTCACCTCGACGTGTGCCCGACACGGCCCGACCCGCGTGATAGTCTCGAGGGACGCGGCGAGGATCGCGGTGTCGACCCGGTCGAGGCTGGAGGCGATAGTCACCGTACCGAACGACTGACCGCCCTCGCTCGACACCTCGACGTCGATGCGGCCGACCTTCGAGGACTGCTGGAGGTCTCGCAGGTCGAGTTCGTCGCCCAGCAGCCCCTCGGTCTGGCCGAATATCGCCCCGACGACGTCGCTGCGCTCTACGACTCCGTCGGCCGCGACGTCCGCGTGTATCAGGTATTTCGATGTGTCGTCCACGTGGGGTCTCCTCCTCGAGGGCGGTCAGATGGCCCGAGCGGCCGTCCGCTTTCCTCTACGTACGTCCTCCGCTCGGGATATAAGTGTCGTAGCCGGGGGGTCGTCACGACACGCACCGGCGGCTCGGTCCGTGGCGCCTCCCCTCGGCCCTCAGAACAGCGGCTTGCCCCGCGTCTCCTCGCCGAACGCGAGGACGACGAGACCGCCGAGCGCGAACGCCACCGCCAGCGGGGTGAGCGCGACGAGATAGCCCGTCTCCACGAGCGCGCCCGCCGCGATGGGGCCGATGACGGCCGCAATCTTCCCGACGCCGCCCGCGAAGCCGTTGCCGGTCGCGCGCGCCTCCGTCGGGAACAGTTCGGGCGTGTAGGCGTAGATCGCGCCCCACGCGCCGAGCGTGAAGAACGAGGCCGCGAGCAGGCCGCCGAGGAAGGGGAGGACTCCCGAGACCTGGATCCCGAACGGCGCGACGCCGGGCATCGCGGCCGCGAACACGAAGGTGAACAGTCCGGACGCGAGCAGGTAGCTCCCGAGCGTCGCCTTTCGGCCCACCTTCTCGACGAGGTAGGCGGCCGAGACGTAGCCCGGAATCTGGACGAGAGCGACCGCGACGAAGTAGAGGTAGACGTTCCCGACGACGCCCGCGGCGCCGACGGTCTTCGGGAGCCAGATGAACACGCCGTAGTAGCCGAAGTTGATCGCGAACCACGCGGCGGCGATCATCAGCGTCTGCTTCCGGATGTCGGCCTCGAAGAGCCTGGAGAAGCCCGGCGACGGGT
This sequence comes from Haloferacaceae archaeon, assembly GCA_042217265.1. Classification (GTDB taxonomy): domain Archaea; phylum Halobacteriota; class Halobacteria; order Halobacteriales; family Haloferacaceae; genus CAZMLQ01. Next base: position 2,257 of record JBDGSZ010000042.1, on the reverse strand, counting down.
CGGTCTCGACCGCGTCGGCGTCGATCGGCTCGTACGGCTGGTCGTTCGTCTCTGCGATCTTGCGGATCCGGTCGTTCGCGCCCTCCACGTCGCCCTGCTGGGCGAGGAAGTACGGCGTCTCCTCCAGCCGCGAGCGGATGACGAACACGAGGAGCGCGGGGGTCGCCGCGGCGACGAACAGGAGCCGCCAGCCCGCGACCGCGCCGAGGACCGGGAGCGTCGCGGTCCCGCCCGTGGTCACGCCCTCGAGGAACAGCCACGCCAGCCCCACCGCGAGGATGTTGCCGAGCGGCCAGAACGCGTCGAGGTAGACCAGATACCGGCCGCGTCGGTCGGTCGGCAGGTGTTCCGAGAGATAGGAGGTGTCGACCGCGAGCGCGCCGCCGAGGCCGACACCGGTGAGAAAGCGAAGGGCGAACCCGGAGTAGAACCCGACCGCGAGCGCCGTCAGCCCCGCGAACACCGAGTAGAAGAGTACCGTCCACTGGAACGCGGCCTTGCGCCCGTGGCGGTCGGCGTACCAACCCCACCCCCAGTTGCCGACGATCATGCCCATGAGCGACGCGGCACCGAGAAGCCCCGCCGACAGCCCCGTCAGTCCCCACGCGCCGATGAGGACGGGGAGCGTGAAGCTGATCAGGATGACCTCCATCCCGTCGAACGCCCACGCGCTCCCGCAGACCGCGAGCAGCCGGTGGTGGTACCGCCCGACCGGGATGCGGTCGAGTACCTGTGAGACCGTGACCGTTTCGTCGCCGCCGACGGTGGATCCTTGCCCTGCCATCGTGGTTGACGCACACTCTGTTCCTCGCGAACTTAAATCGCTCTATTATTAGCCACCGTTTCCCGGTGTTGTAGAGATATTTTCTTCAGACGGCGGGTCCCCCCGGTGTACTCTCACCGCCACCTCGATCCCGCATCGACCGACGACCAGGGACGACGCGGGCGTCGGGTCGCCGTGCGACCGGTCGACCGTCGGGACGCACTCCCCGACGGGTTCCACAGTCGTCTCGCCACGGCCCCGTGGTGCAGACACACCGTCCCGGTCGGATTCGACTACGGCCGCCGACCGGGCCACACCCGCTCTCTGTCGGGGTTTCGGAACGCCAACTGAGAACTGAGCCAGACTCCACGCTCGAGGCGCACCACGACCGCCGCGACATCGGCGTCTCGTCCGGTGCCCGAGTCAAGATCGCGCCCCGACACTCGGGTAGAGCGTGCTATCTGATACCCTCACGGCTGCTGCGGACACCCTGTCGCCACGGTGGCCCCACCGGTACGAGGCGACTCGCTCGTCTTTCGACCGGTGGCACGGGGTTCTCGGTAGTCACCAATCGTGGTCGACGTGTGCCTCGTCGCGCCGGTCGCTGATGAGGTTGACAGCCGCCTTCGCGCCGTCACCGATCGCCACCGACGTCTGGTACTCCCACGTGTTCGCCAGTCCGGCGACGTAGACGTTCGTCGTCGCCCGATTCGCCTCGTCCGTCTCGACGTGTCGCTCCATCGTAAACTCCCCCTCCCGTCCGTCCGTGAACTCGATCTCGTCGTCCAGCGGCTCCAGGAACCCGAACTCGTCGGCAGACGCGACAACGACCGTCTCCCCGGTGTACGTCTCGCCGGCGCTGGTCGTGACGGTGAACGGTCCCGGGTCGTCGTCGCGCGAAATCGCTGTCACGGTCGCGTCCTCGATGTCACCCCCGAGCGACTGGACCCGGGCCCGCCCGGTGTCGATTATCTCGTCGCCGGCGATCCGCTCTCTGGTGACGAGATTCTGTATCTTGTCGGTGCTACACACGAGCGGTTCGCCCCCATCCAGGACGAGCGTATCCATCCCTGCTTTCGCGGTGAACACGGCAGCCTGAAGCCCAGCGACTCCGCCGCCAACGACGAGTACCTCGCGCATACTGCGGTACTGGGCTGTCAGCAACTACGGTGTTACGTTCGGATACGAGGAGAGCCTTTACGGGTCGGCGATCGCTTGGGGTCCGCAGCGGGCGGCTCACGAGGGGTGCTGTAGACGACGCGAAGGCTGTTCGCCCGAGAGAGCGGTAGCCCACGACGAGCGTTCGGATTCGGTCCGAGGTGACGGACGGACTGAGGCGGCTACGGCGCGCACGTCTCCGGAACTGTTCCCGGGTCGTGTCGGAACGCCGTGTCGCGGGCTCCCCGGCGGGTTTCATAACCGTCCCGCCACAGCCTCGTGTATGCAGACCCACATCGTCCCGGTCGGGTTCGACTACGACCGGCTGATCGCGCC
>JBDGSZ010000037.1:0-6352 GCA_042217265.1 Haloferacaceae archaeon | reverse complement strand
TCATCCGCCTGGACCGCAACAAGTGCATCCTCTGTGCCCGCTGTGTCGACGCCTGTAACGACGTCCAGGTCGAGGGGGTGCTGGCGATCAAGGGGTCGGGCGACGACGCCCGCATCGCGTTCCAGAACGGGGCCGAGGGGATGGCTGACTCGACCTGCGTCTCCTGTGGCCACTGTACCACGGTCTGTCCCACGGGCGCGCTCACCGAGAAGGGCGCGGCCGGGCTCTCGACGGTCCCCCTGCCGGGGTTCGACCAGCGCAACTCGGTCGGGAAAGTGCTTGAGGGCGACCCCGCGCCGACGGTGGACCGCGATCGGTCCGCGGAGCCCTCCGGCGTCGCCGGGTTCATGACGAGGGCTCGCGCCCGCGCACAGAAGGCCGGCGAGGCGGCGCTCCGGGAGGTCGAACACGCCGCCGAGGCGGCCGCCGCGGCGACGGTCCCCGAGGGCCTGCTGTTCGAGGGGGCGACGGCGCTGGCGGACTACCGCCTGCGCGACGTCGACCGGACCGAGACCACCTGCGGGTACTGCTCGGTCGGGTGCCGGTTCGAACTCCACACCAAGGACGGCGAGGTGCGGGCGGTCCAGCCGACCGACCCCGAGCGCGCCCCCGCGAACGACTTCTCGACCTGCGTGAAAGGGAAGTTCGGCTACGACTTCGTCGACAGCCCCGACCGCCTGACGACGCCGCTGGTGCGCGAGGACGGCGACCTCCGCGAGGCGACGTGGGACGAGGCGCTCTCGCGGATCGCGGGGGAGTTCGAGCGCATCCGCGAGGAGTCGGGCGCGGACGCGCTGGCCTGCTTTGCCTCCTCGAAGTGTACCAACGAGGAGGACTACCTCATGGGGAAGTTCGCGCGGGCGGTGCTGGGCACCCGTCACATCGACAACTGCGCCCGCCTGTGTCACTCCTCGACCGTCGCCGCGCTGAAGCGGACCGTCGGCTACGGCGCGATGTCCAACTCCATCGAGGACGTCGCGAACGCCGACTGCTACCTCCTCTCGGGAACGAACACGACCGAATCCCACCCGGTGCTTGCCACGCGGATCAAGCGCAACGTCCGCGACGGCGCCGACCTCGTGGTCTTCGACCCCCGCGAGGTCGTCATCGCGGAGCACGCCGACCGGTACGTTCGGACCGAACCGGGCCGGGACGTGGCGTGGCTGAACGGCCTGATCCGGTACGTGCTCGCCAACGACCTCCACGACGAGGCGTTCGTCGCCGAACACACCCGCGGCGTCGACGAGTTGCGCGAGAAGGTCGAGCCGTTCACCCCCGAGGCGGTCGAGCGGCTGGCCGGCGTCCCGCCCGCCGACCTGCGCGCGGCGGCCGAGCGGGTGGCGACCGCCGAGACCTGCGTCTTCGGGTGGGCGATGGGCCTGACCCAGCACGGCCACGGCACGCAGAACGTGCTCGCGATGGCCGACCTCGCGCTGGTGACGGGCAACGTCGGCAAGCGGAACGCCGGCCTGTCGCCGTTCCGCGGCCACAACAACGTCCAGGGCGGCGGGGGCGACATGGGGACGCTCCCGAACTGCCTGCCGGGCTACCAGCCGCTCGACGACCCGGACGTGCGCGAGACGTTCGCGGACGAGTGGGGCGTCGCGCCGCCCGCCGAGGCCGGGATGAGGGTGCCCGAGATACTGGCCGCCGCCGGGAACGGCGACGTGCGCGGCCTCTACGTGATGGGCGAGAACCCCGCGCTCTCGGAACCCGACGTCGCCGACGCCGAGGCGTCGCTGGCCGACACGGAGTTCCTCGTCGTCCAGGACGTGTTCCCGACCGAGACGGCCGAGCACGCCGACGTGGTGCTCCCGGCGGCCTCCTTCGCCGAGAAGTCCGGGAGCTTCACCAACACCGAGCGGCGGGTCCAGCCGGTCCGGAAGGCCCTCGACCCGCCGGGGGAGGCCCGACAGGACTGGGCGATCCTCCGGGACCTCGCGGCCCGCATCGACCACGACGGCCACGCCTGGGAGTACGACGGCCCCGCCGAGGTGACCGACGAGATCGCCGCCGTCACGCCCATCTACGGCGGGATCATACACGACCGCCTCGAATCGACCGGCGGCCTCCAGTGGCCCTGTCCCGACGAGGATCACCCCGGGACCCGCTTCCTCTACGAGGACGGGTTCGCGTTCGAGGACGGGAGGGCGCGGCTGGTGCCCGCGGACCTCGGCGAACCGGGCGAACTCCCGGACGAGACCTACCCGCTCACGCTCACCACCGGGCGCGTCCTCTATCACTTCCACACGGGGACGCTCACCCGTCGAGTCGCGGGGAGCGCCGCCCAGGAACCAGAGAGCTACGTCGAGGTCCACCCGGAGACGGCCGCGTCGCTCGGCGTCGCCGACGGCGACCGGGTGCGCGTCGAGTCGCGCCGCGGCGCCATCGAGGTCCGCGCCCGCGTGACCGACCGCGTCGGCGAGGGCGTGGTCTTCGTCCCGATGCACTTCGCCGAGGGGGCCGCCAACCGCCTCACCCAGGAGCGGTTCGATCCCGACAGCGGCATCCCGGAGTACAAGGTCGCGAGCGTCCGGGTGTCGCCGACCGACGGCGACGCGGAGGCGGGGACGGCCGCGGCCGACGACTGACGGGCCGCCCGGTGCGGTCGCCCTCCCCGCCGACGCGCCGACCCACTTTACTCCCCGCCCGCCGTACCCCCGGCCATGCCATCGGGCGTCGTGATCGCCGGCGGCCGCTCGACCCGCTTCGGCGACGCCGACAAGGCCGTCGCGGACCTCGCCGGGACGCCGATGATCCGCCGGGTCGCAGACCGGCTCTCGCCGGTCGTGGACGGCCTCGTCGTCAACTGCCGGCCCGACCAGACCTCGGCGATCCGCGACGCGCTGGACGGCTACGACCACCCCGTGACCGTCGCGGAGGACGAGCGCCCGGACGAGGGGCCCGTCGCGGGCATCATGACGGGCCTCCGCGCGGCGGGGAGCGCGTACGCCGCCGTCGTCGCCTGCGACATGCCCTTCCTCGACCCGAACTTCGTCGCCTACCTGTTCGGACGCGCGCGCGACCACGACGCGGCCGTCCCCCGACCCGACGAGTGGTTCCAGCCGATCCAGGCCGTCTACCGGGCGGCCCCCGTCGCCGCCGCCTGCGAGGCGACGCTCGACGGCCCGGACTCCCGGATCGTGACGATGCTCGACCGGGTCGACGCCGTCACCGTCGGCCCGGAAGAGGTGGCGGCCCACGCCGCCCCCGACACGTTCGAGAACCTCAACACCCGCGAGGAGTTCGAGGCCGCCGCCGAGCGGTTCTGAGTCGGACGCGGTACTCCCGCCGACGCCGGATCGCCCCGTGCTCGCCGGGCAGGTGTTGTGACGTTCCGCGTTATCCTCCCGGTTGTTAGGGCCGGAGCCCCAAATGGAGGGTAGCCATGGGGTTTTGAACGAACACACCAGGACGGTCCACAAGCAAGAGACGGGCGCTTCGACGTTTCACACCGTCTGTGGGGCCACGCACCTGCTCGATCCCGACCGGTTGCGGGAGGTGCCGGTCGAACGGGCGCTCGCCGACCACAGCGCGACCAAGTGCGGTCGCTGCTTCGAGGACGGAGGTGGCTACTGATCGGCCGGGCGACCGCGCGGCGCCCGACGGTCAGAGGACAGTGACGGCGTACGCCACCGACGAGAGGATCATCAGCGCCACGAGGACGAGGGCGATCAACCCCTGGCGGTCCACGGCCGTGCTTCCAGCCGCGGGTGGGAGTACCTTCCGGCCGACCCCGTCCTCGGCGGCCCGTCGCGCTCGGCGGCGCGTTCCGCGCGTCCGGTCCGGGGAACGGGTTACGGCCCTCGCCGGGCCGGTCGCGGCGGCCGGAGTCCCGGCACCCGCTCAGACGATCCGGTCGCGCAGGTCGTCTGCCACGGCCGCGGTCCCGGCGTCGCCGCCGATGTCGGGCGTGCGGGGGGCGTCGGGGTCGGCGAGTTGCGCCTCCACGGCGGTCCGGAGCGTCCGCCCGACCGCCTCCTCGCCGAGGTGGTCCCACAGGAGTTCCCAGGACAGCACCGTCGCTATGGGGTTCGCGACGCCCTCGCCGGTGATGTCGAAGGCGCTCCCGTGAACCGGTTCGAACATCGACGGGTGCTCCCGGGTCGGGTCGATGTTCGTCGACGGGGCGAGGCCCATGCTCCCCGAGATGCCGGCGCCGAGGTCGGTGAGGATGTCGCCGAAGAGGTTCGACGCGACGACCACGTCGAACTCTTCGGGGCGCCTGACGAGGTCCATGCTGGCCGCGTCGACCAGTAGCCGCTCGACCTCGACGCCGGGGTACTCGGCGCTCACCTCCTCGACGACGTCGTCCCAGAACACCATCCCGTAGGCCTGCGCGTTCGACTTCGTGACGTTCGTCAGCTTCCCCTCGCGGTCCGCGGCGGCCTCGAACGCCGCCCGGACGATGGTTTCGGTGCCCTTGCGGGTGAACAGGGCGCTCTGGACGGCCACCTCGTTGTCGAACCCGCGGTACTCCCGTCCGCCCATGTCGGCGTACTCGCCCTCCGTGTTCTGCCGGTAGACGACGAAGTCGATGTCGCCGCCGTCGTATCCCCGCAGCGGGCCGGTGACGCCCTCGAAGAGGTAGGTCGGGCGCTTGCAGACCATCTGGTTGAACCCCTTCGTGATCTCCAGGCGCAGGCCGCGCAAGGTCACGTGGTCGGGGACGTCGGGGTGACCGACGGCGCCGAGGAAGACGGCGTCGTGGTCGCGGAGCCGGTCGAGCCCGTCGTCGGGCATCATCGCACCCTCCGAGAGGTAGCGCTCGGACCCCCAGTCGTACCACGTGGTGTCGAGCGACACGCCGTCCGCGTCCGCCGCCGCCTCAACGACCGGCATCGATCGCTCGACGACCTCGGGACCGACGCCGTCGCCCGGGATGACCGCGATGTCGTACGTCATCGGTCGTGGGCGACGGAGCCGACACGTAAGTCTCCCGGTTCCGGCCCTCCCCGCGGCGCGGCCTACACCGTCGCGACGACCTCCGGGACGTCCATCCGCGCCAGCACCACGCGGTCCACGTCGGCGCGGTCGTGGACGCCCCGCGCGATCTCCCGGGCGGTCGACGCCAGCGCCCCGTCGTCGACCATGTTCACGAGCGGCACGGCCCGCGCGTCGCCGACGCCTTTCAGCCCGCCACGGTCGCTGGCGAGGACGCTCGCCACGTCCGCCGGCCGTATCTCGTCGCCCCGGTCGAGGCCCGTCACCGCCGCGACCCGCTCCGGGCGGTGGACGGCGGCCTCGTCGAGCGGCCGGCCGACGACCTTCGCGCTCGCTATCGGGACGACCACGTCGGCGGCGGGCAGTTGCGGCTCCCGCTCGTCCGGCGCCTTCAGGAGCCGCGTGCGCGCGCCGTCGGCCTTCACGAGCACCGGCCCGTCGTGGGCCGCCGCGACGGCGTCGACCATCGCCGGGTCGTAGCCGAGGTACCGGTCCTCCCGTTCCCGCTCGGGGACCAGCCCCAGCGGCCAGGTCGGCGCGTCACGGACGGTCGCGGCGGGGTCGCCCGTGACTCGGACCGCCGCCACCTCGTCGTCGAAGATGGGGATGCGGACCGTGGCGGTGACGACTGCGCGGTCGAGGCGGTCCGCGAGCGCGTAGAGGGTCGTCTTCTTCCCGCCGGCGCCGACGACCGCGAGCGTGCCGTCGTCGAGGCCGAAGGCGTCCGCGAGCGCGGTCATCCGCCCGCCCCCGGCGAGCGGTCGGTGAGCCCCCGGACGTAGGTCTGGACGTGGTCCGGGAACACCTCCTCGACCGCCTCCGGCCCGTGTTCCTCGGCGAGGACGGCGCGGAGCTCCCCCTCGTAGTCGGCCTTCGGAACCTCCTCGCTCGGGCCGGATTCGACGTCGAGGGTGGCGTCGACCAGGCGGTCGACGGCCCGGCGGCCGAACCCGGAGAGCGGGGCGAGGTAGTCGACGCCGTGGCGGTCCTCCAGGCTCTGGGCCTGCGCTCGGGAGACGCTCGGGACGCGGTCGTCCCGCCGGGTGCCGTCGGCGATGGCGGTCACGTCGAGCGCCGCGACGGCCTCCAGGGCGTGCTCGTGGACCGCCTGGATGCCGTGTCGGGGGTAGCCGTCGGCGCGCATCCGCTCGACGGCCTCCTCGGCCACCGCGCGGTCGAGGTCGACGGTCCGGAACCCGAAGCCGTCGCCGAGGCGGTCGGCCGCCCGGCGGGCGTGCCGCCAGTCGTCGGTGACGCCGAAGCTGGCCGTGACCAGTTCGACCTCGTAGAACGGATCGAGCAGGAGCGCCGCGAGCGTGGAGTCCTTGCCGCCGCTGTACAGGAGCGCCAGCCCCATTACCGCCGGTGGATGTTGAAGCTCCGGGAGTCGGGCTTGAGCTCCGACAGC
>JBDGSZ010000015.1:0-6357 GCA_042217265.1 Haloferacaceae archaeon | reverse complement strand
CCTACGACGCCGTCTACGACCTCTGGCTCGAGGAGGTGGGCGTCGAGCGCCCCGACCCGGTCGTCCCCGACGCGGAGTTCGTGTTGAGCACCCGGACGCTCGTGTTCGACCACGCGGCCGACGAGACGGCGCTGGTGTTCACGCCGGTCGTCCGCCCGGGCGACGACCCCGGCGAGGTCTACGACGGGCTCGTCGCGACCGCCGAGCGGGCCCGGTCGGCGCTCGCCGACGCTGGCGACCCCGAGACGGGCGGATTCGTCCGGCGGAGCGAGACGGCCGGCCCCCGCGAGGAGTACGAGGAGGCCGTGCGGCGGGCGAAGGAGCACGTCCTCGACGGCGACATCTACCAGGGGGTCATCTCCCGCAAGCGCGTCCTGGAGGGCGAGGTCGACCCCCTCGGCCTCTACGAGTCGCTGCGGGAGGTCAACCCCTCGCCGTACATGTACCTGCTGCGCCACGACGACCACTCGGTGGTGGGCGCGAGCCCGGAGACGCTCGTCTCCGTGCGCGGCGACCGGGTGATGGTCAACCCCATCGCGGGGACCTGCCCGCGGGGGACCGGCCCGGTGGAGGACCGCCGGCTGGCGGGCGAGATGCTGGCCGACGAGAAGGAGCGCGCCGAGCACACGATGCTCGTCGACCTGGTGCGCAACGACGTGCGCCGCGTGGCCGAGCCGGGGAGCGTCCGCGTCGAGGAGTTCATGAACGTGCTGAAGTACTCCCACGTCCAGCACATCGAGTCGACGGTGACGGCCGAACTGGCGCCCGACGCCGACGCCTTCGACGCCTCGCGGGCGACGTTCCCCGCCGGCACCCTCACCGGCGCGCCGAAGGTCCGTGCGATGGAGATCATCGACGCCCTGGAGCGCGAGCCCCGCGGCGTCTACGGCGGCGGGGTCGGTTACTTCTCGTGGGACGGCGACGCCGACTTCGCCATCGTCATCCGGACCGCGACGGTCGAGCACGGCGACGGCGACGCCCTCGACCGGGTGACGGTCCAGGCCGGCGCCGGCATCGTCGCCGACAGCGACCCGGAGAGTGAGTACGAGGAGAGCGAGCGGAAGATGGACGGTACACTCGTCGCCCTCGAACGCATCGAGCGCGAGGCCGAGGCGACCGAACCGGAGGCGGGACGATGAGCCGGCGCATCGTCGTGATCGACAACTACGACTCGTTCACCTACAACCTCGTCGAGTACGTCTCCGAGACGCGGGTCGACGGGGCGGCGCCGACCATCGAGGTCCTCAAGAACAGCGCGTCGATCGACGAGGTCCGGGCGCTCGACCCGGATGCGCTGATCATCAGCCCCGGTCCCGGGCACCCCAAAAACGAGCGCGACGTGGGCGTGAGCGCGCCCGTCCTGCGGGAGCTCTCGCCCGAGGTTCCGACCCTCGGCGTCTGCCTGGGGCTCGAGGCCGCGGTCTACGAGTACGGCGGGACGGTCGGGCACGCACCGGAGCCGATCCACGGGAAGGCGTTCGCGATCCGCCACGACGGGAAAGGGGTCTTCCGCGGCCTCGAACAGGGGTTCCGAGCGGGCCGCTATCACTCGCTCATCGCCACCTCGGTCCCGGACTGCTTCGAGGTGTCGGCCACGACCGACCACGAGGGGACGGAACTCGTGATGGGCGTCCGCCACCGCGAGCACCCCATCGAGTGCGTGCAGTTCCACCCCGAGAGCGTGCTGACCGACGTCGGGCACGACGTGGTGGCCAACTTCGTCGCCCCCGAGCACCCGGTCGACGCCTGAGGGGCCCCGCAGCCCGCAGCCTCACAGTACCTGCGGCAGGAACAGCATCAGCGCCAAGAGCAGGCCAACGACGACCGCCGCGAGGGTGAGCAGGCGCCACGCCACCCGGAGGACGACCCGGCCGACGAGGACGACGACGCCGACGACGATGATGACCGCCAGCAGTCGACCCAACGGGCCCGCGAGGGGACCCATCTGCATCGGCGTCGTCGCGAGCAGGGGAGCGACCATGCCCCGCGGTGGGCGGCGACGGCGAATAAGTCTGGGGGCTCGGCCCCGGTTCCCGAGCCGGCGGGCGTCCGGTGTTCCGGTGTCAGGAACGGACGCCGGGGACCCGGAGCGTGACGACGGTTCCCGGGTTCCGGTCGGCGAAGGAGAGGTCGCCGCCGAGCGCGTCGGCCCCCCACGTCGCGAGCCAGAGGCCGAGGCCGCTCCCGTGGCTCAGGGACGTCTCCTCGCCCGCCGTGATGGCGGCCAGTTCGTCCTCGGGGATCCCCGGCCCGTCGTCGGCGACGGTCACCACCAGCGCGTCCCCGTCGGCCGCCAGGGACACCTCGACCCGCGTGTCGCCGTACTGGATCGCGTTCTCGGCGAGGCCGGCCACCGACCGGCCGCAACACCGCCTCGCGGCTCTCGACGGGCAGCGCCGCCGGCGCGTCGACGGTGACCTCGACCCCCTCGTCCGTCGTCTCGGCGCGGACCGATTCGACCGCGCTCCGGACGACCTCGACGGCGTCGAACCGGCGGGACGGGTCCGAACTCGCCGCCATCATCCGCTCGACATCGCGGGCCTTCTCGCCGATGGCGGCGAGCGCGTCGGCCCGCTCGGCGACGACCGCCGCGCGGTCGGCCTCCTCGCCGGGGAGGGTCTCGGCGAGCGAGCGGGCGTGGCCCGCGATGACCGTCAGTTCGTTGCGGAGGTTGTGCCGGAGGACGCGGTTCAGCACCTCAAGGCGCTGGCGGCGCCGCTCGCGCTCGGTCACGTCCTGGAACGTGACCGTCCGTCCGACGGTCCCCCCGTCGTAGCCCGCGACCGGGGAGCCGGCCACCTCGAACGTGCGGCGGCCCTCGGGGGTGTCGAGGACGACGGCGTCCCCCTGGAAGTCGCCCCCCGTCGTCGACCCGTCGGTCAGCGCCGCCCCGCCGGCCACGCCGCCGACGCGGCGCTCGTCGATGAGGTCCGCCAGGGGCCGGCGGAGCGCGTCCTCGGTGGAGCAGTCGAGCGTCCGCTCGGCCGCCGCGTTCAGGTCGATGACGCGCCCCGCGTCGTCGACCACCGCCACCCCGACGTCGACGTCGTCGAGCGCGGCCCGGCGGCCCAGGCGGCGGGTCGCGGGCGAGAACCCGAAGAGGTTCAGGCGCAGGAAGGCGTAGCCGAAGGCGACGCCCGTGATGGCGAGCGCCGGGGGCGTAAAATCGACGGTCGGCAGGGGGCCGACCCGGAAGGTGCGCGCCAGGTTCGCGACGGTCGGCAGGGTCGCCCCGACGGCGAGCGCGAACGCCTGTTCGCGGTGGACGACGTCGCGGGAGAGCACGTGCCCCAAGACCACCAGGAGGCCGGCACCGACCAGGACGTAGCCGTAGACCGCGTGGAGGTAGAACCAGACGCCGGGGTCGTATGCCGCCGTCGCCGCGCCGAGGACCTCGACGACGCGGTAGTCGGTCCACATCAATCCGTGGCCCGGGTTCGTCGCCGTGAGGACGACCGTGACGACCGGGACGACCATCACGGCGGCCACGCTCCGCCGGGTGACGTACTCCCCGTATCCGGCGTACCCGAGCGAGAACGTCAGCCACGCCGGGGCGATGAGCGCCTTGCCGACCTCGATCGGGAGTTCGAGCAACCGCCGCGTCCCGGGGTCGAACGTCACGAGGGCGACGGCGTAGGCGGCCGCCCAGACGAACGCTCCCGCCATCAGGACCACGAACGACGGCGCGCCGGGCTTCTCCCGCTGGTCGGCGGCGACGGCGGCGACGAGGCCGGCCACCAGCGCCGCGAGCGCCGAGACGACCACGACCGGCGACGGGAGGGCCATCATCGTCCATGCGCGGGCACCGCGTAAAACCGTGACGCGTCGACGCCCCACCGATCAGCATCTGGAGACGAACCGTGGGGGTGTCGCGCGTCCGACCGGCGGAACCCGCAGGCCACCGGCGTCGGGTCGGTCCGAGACGCGGGGATGCGGACACGTCGTCACCCCCCTTCGGTTCGGGTGCGAAACGCGGAGACGACGAGCGATCGACGCCGAGCGTCGACCACTTTCACTCCGGTCTACTTAGCGTTATATGCGTCTCCGTTCTACATTGCCGGCGTGACGCGAGTATGCGGACGCTCGCCCCCGCAGCCAGTATAAGGAAACCGATACGTCCGCGAGGATGCCGTCAGCGTTAACATCCGTGAAGCGCTGGGAGACACCCGTCATGAACATGACCGTACGCCGATCGACCACACCGGGGCGGAACCGCCGGAACCGGACCGGACAGGGGGAACAGCCATGAGCGAGAGCACGGGGCCGGGCGCTGACGCGCTCGAACTCCCGATCAAACGAACCGAGGGCGACACGCTTGAGGAGCGCCTGACCGAGAACGCCTACCACAACATCCTGCCCGCGCGCTACCTGCGCAAGGACGCCGACGGCGACCTGATCGAGGACCAGGAGGACCTCTTCGAACGGGTCGCGAAGAACATCGCCCTGGCGGAGGCCGCCTTCGAGGCCGACCGGCGGGGGGTCGAGGTGTCCGTCACGCCGGATCAGGTCAAGCCCGACCACCCCCGGCGCGACGAGCTCGCCGAGGAGGCCTTCGGGGTCGGCGTCACGCCCGACGACGACGTCGAGACGGCGCTCACGCCGCGCAACGTCAACAAGTTCGCCTACGACACCGTCGTGCCGGAGCTGCCGTCGGAGGTGCGCGAGCGGGTCGAGTCGGCGCGCGCGGAGTTCCAGGAGCTGATGGAGCGGCTCTCGTTCATGCCGAACTCGCCGACGCTGATGAACGCCGGCGACGAACTCCAGCAGCTCTCGGCCTGCTTCGTCGACTCGCCCGACGACGACATCGACGACATCCACCAGACGGCAAAGGAGGCCGCCCAGGTCTTCCAGTCGGGCGGCGGGATGGGCTATGCCTTCTGGAAGCTCCGCCCCTACGGCGACCCCGTCGGCTCGACCGGCGGCATCGCCTCGGGCCCCATCACCTTCATGCGGACCTACGACCAGATGTGCGAGACCATCGCCCAGGGCGGCGCCCGGCGGGGCGCGCAGATGGGCGTGATGCGGGTCTCGCACCCCGACGTCGTCCAGTTCATCCATGCCAAGAACAAGGACGTCTCGCTGGCCCACTCGCTCCGCCTCAACGACCCCGACGACTACACCCACAACTCGTTCAAGGACGCCCTCGAGGAGGCCCGCGAGCTCATCGACGACGAGGGCCGCGTCCCGAAGCACCTCCGGAACGCCGTCGAGGGACACCTCTCGAACTTCAACATCTCGGTCGGCGTCACGGACGACTTCATGGAGGCGCTGTACGACGACGAGGATTTCACCTTCACCAACCCGCGGACCGGCGAGCCACACGTCGCCACGCCCGAGACCAAGGAGCTGTACGACATGTTCGGCCTCGGCGAGCACGTCGAGGTCGGCGAGGAGCTGTCGGTTCCGGCCGCGGAGCTCTGGGAGGACATCATCGAGGGCGCCCACGAGAACGGCGAACCCGGGGTCATCTACCTCGAACGGGTCAACGAGAAACACTCCTTCGACGTGGAGGAACACCCCGACCACCGCATCCTCGCGACCAACCCCTGCGGCGAGCAGCCACTGGAGGAGTACGAGGCCTGCAACCTCGGACACATCAACCTCTCGACGCTCGTCGCCGAGGACGCGCCGGACTGGCGGGTCTGGTCCGAGCGCCACGGGGCCGAGTACGAGGGCCGCGAGGCCGCGGTCGAGGCCTTCCTGGAGGAGGCGGTCGACTGGGAGGAGTTCGACCGCCGCATCGAGTGGGGGACCCGCTTCCTGGAGAACGTCGTCACCATGTCGGACTTCCCGGTGCCCGAGATCGAGGAGAAGGTCCGGGAGATGCGCAAGATCGGCCTGGGCGTGATGGGCCTCGCACAGCTGTACGTCCAGCTCGGCATCCGCTACGGCAGCGAGGCGGGCAACGAGGTCGCCAGCCAGCTGATGCGCCACATCAACCACGGGTCGAAGTGGACCTCCCACGAGCTCGCCCGGGAGCGCGGCGTCTTCGAGGAGTGGGAGAACTCGAAGTTCGCCGACCCGACCGAGTACCGCGAGTGGTTCGAGCACCACACGGGGCTCGACGCCGACGAGTGGGCGGACGGCTTCCCGCTTCGCAACCACAACACCACGACCATCGCCCCGACGGGCACCACCTCGATGGTCGGCAACACGACCGGCGGCTGCGAGCCCATCTACAACGTCGCCTACTACAAGAACGTCTCCGACGACGTCCAAGGCGACGAGATGCTCGTCGAGTTCGACGACTACTTCCTGCGCGTCTTGGAAGAAAACGACGTCGACGTCGAGGCGGTCAAACAGGAGGCCCAGGAGCAGATGGCCGCAAACGAGTTCGACGGCGTCGAGGGGCTCTCG
>JBDGSZ010000129.1:0-6436 GCA_042217265.1 Haloferacaceae archaeon | reverse complement strand
TGGTGCCAGATGATCTCGTCGAACACCAGCTTGTGCCCGATGTGCGGGTCGCCGGTCGGCATGAATCCCGAGAGGACCGCGAAGGGGTCGCCGTCGCGCATGGCCCGCGCGACGGGCCGGTAGTCGCGGTGCCCGAAGATGACCCCCCGGCGCATCAGGTAGTGGGGGGCGGGCACCTCGGCCAGCACCTCGTCGAAGGACTCGATGCCGAACTCCTCGAACAGCGAGCGGTAGTCGTCGACGGTCGAGGAGCCCCACGGGTCGAGGGCGACCTCGTCGGCGCCGGTCGCGCCGCCGTCGGGTCGGGGGCCGTCCGTCGCGTCCGTCTCGTCCTCGCCGCCGGGGTCCGTGTCTCGCGTCATGGTCGTGTCAGGGGGTCAGCCGGGCGACCGAGAGCCACCTAACCGAGCCTGCGGCGGTCAGCGCAAAAACCATTCGCTTGCGGACCCCGCCGGCGAGGCGAACGTCGAGCGAGAGGTCCCGGGGCACCGCCTCGTGGTCCGGTTCGACCACCCGAACCAGCCGGTCGGAGTGGCCCATCCCGTCGACGGACTCGAACCCGTCGTAGACCCGGAAGTCGGCGCCGAACTTGAACCCGCTCTTGGGGACCGCGCCGGCGTCCCGGAGGGCGCCGTAGGCCGTCAGGCGGCGGTCGAACCGCTCGCCCTCCACCGCGCGGCCCCGCTCGACGACGTCGGCCTCGTCGAGCGCGAGCGCCCCGTGCCGGGCGAGGTAGGCCGCCTCGACCAGCGAGGCCTGGAGCGGCCCTTCCTCGGCGTTCCGGCCGGCGAGCCGCTGGCCGTAGAACGCCGACTCGTGGAGGTCGGCGGGCGGGTCCCAGACGAGCGCCCGGTCGGCGAGCAGCGACGCCTCCACGGCGTCCGGAAGCGGCGAGCGTCCGGCGGCGTCGCCCGTCCCGTCCCCCTCCGCGCCGGCCGTCGCGTGGGTCGTCTCCAGGTAGGTGAGTTCGCCCTCCTCGTCGACGACGGCCAGCGCCACCTCGCCGAGGCTGGCCATCGGAACCGGTTCGCGCTCGCCCAGCACGCGGATCCGGTGAGCGACCGCGCCGTCGCCGGGGCCCTTCCCGCGCGGATAGACCACGAAATCCGCCCCCGACGCGTCGCCGGCGTCCCAGTCCTCGCGGGCGGGCGAGAGGTAGAACCCGCGGTCCCGGAGGTCCTTGTAGACGACGAACTCGAGGACGACCCCGGTCCGGACGAGCAGGTCACGGAAACCCAGGCGGTCGGCGCCGGCGGCGACTGCGTCGAGGTCGCCGCGGAAGAGCAGGTGGGCCGCCTCGACGGGCGCGAGGGCGATCCGGTTGCCGTCGAGCGGACGACCGTAGCCGCGGGCGTCGTGGAACCGCTGGCGGGCGTCGCCGCCGACGACCACCGTCACGGCCGCGCCCTCGTCCCGGAGTCGTCCCTCCATGTCACCCACAACTCACCGCGCGCGGCATATGGCCTGCGGTCGTCAGCCGCCGGGCGCGTCCCGGCCGTCCCCGGCCTCAGCCTCGGACTCGACGTCGGCGCCGTCCGCGCCCTCGGGCGTCCCGCCCCCCGACGCCCCGGACGCGGGGAACCGCTCGCAGGTCCCGTCGAGACACCGGCGTCCGGTCGCGGTCTCGAAGACCGGCAGCCCGCAGGGGCAGTCGGCCACGACGCGGCCGGCCGGCACCGTGAACGCCGCCTCGCAGTCGGGATGGGCGTCACAGCCGGCGATGAGGCGGCCGCGCCGGCGGATGATCCGCAGGTCCGACCCGCAGTCGGGGCAGGTCCACGCGCGGTCGAACCGCGCCCGTACCGCGTCGTCCAGCGGGTCGCAGTCGCGGTCGAGACACACCTCGAACCGGTCGCCCCGGTCGGCGGCCATGAGCGGCAGGCCACAGTCGTCACACGTCGCGTCGAGCACCGTCGCGCCGGCGACCAGGGGGTACCGGTCGCCGCCCGCGAGGTCGACCACGGCGCCGCCGGTCCGGACCAGGGCCCCGCCCGTCTCGGGATGGCGTCCGACCGGGACGCCGGCCTCGGAGACGGGGAGCGTCGCCCGGCCGGCGACCGAGTGGGAGACCACGCGCAGGCGCTGTTCGTCCGTCCGGGCGGTCACGCCGAAGGCGTCGGCGTCGGCCTCGACTGTCAGGGAGTCGGGCCGCGTGAGCCACGCCACCGGCTGGTAGCCGTCGGCGTCGTGGACCAGCGTCGTCCGGTCGGGCTTGATCACCACGACCACGTGACCGCGCTGTGTTCGCTCGCGCGACCCATCGAAGCGGATGGTGCACTCGCCCGCGAGGACGCGCACCGAGTCGGTGTCCGTGGACACGGGCAGGGTGGTCGCGTCATGGGGTTTGAACGTCGGCGTCGCCGGCCCCGGTCGAAACCGGGGACTCCGGCCGCGGGGACAAGGCACAAGTGCGGGTCGAGGGTGTCGTCCGGGCACGGATGTCGGACGAAGGGGCGGCGTCGGAGTCGGTGGCGTCGGGACACACCGGGCGGATGCTGGCGCTTCTCACGGTCGGGCTGGCGACGGCCAAGCTCGGCCGGTACCTGCTCCCGCCGCTCCTGCCGGAGATAATCGACGCGCTCGCCATCTCGCCGGTGCGGGCGGGGTTCGTCCTCACGGCCGTGTCGCTGTTCTACGGGCTGGCGCAGTACCTCGGTGGCCGGTACGCCGACCGGCTCTCGAAGAAGACGGTCCTGGTCGCCGCCTACGGGTTCGTCCTCGTCGGTTACCTCGTCATCGGCGGGACCGTCGCGTACGGGGCCCTGCTGTTCGGAGCGGTCGTGGTCGGCACCGGGATGGGGCTCTACGGACCCGCCGACCGGGCGCTCGTCTCCGACCTCTTCCGCCGTCGGCGCGGGCTCGCGTTCGGCATCAACGTCACGGGCACGGAGTTCGGCGGCGCCGTCGGGGCGGGGCTCGCCGCCGTCGCCGTCGCCACGGTCGGCTGGCGGGCCGCCTTCCTGGTCCTCCTCCCGCTCGGCCTGCTCGTCGTCGGCCTGCTCCACCGCTGGGGCCGGGAGCCCTACGTCCGACGGTCGGTGTCGCTCGACCTCCGGGACACCGTGGCCCGCCTCGCCGGCGGCGGATACGGCCGCGTCGTCGCCGCGTACGTGCTGTTCTCGTTCGTCGGCCAGAGCGTCGTCGGCTTCCTGCCGACGCTGCTACGGGCCGAGCGGGGGTTCGGGGCGACGGCGGCCGGCCTCACGTACGCGTCCGTGTTCGTGGTCGGGTTCGTCGCCAAGCCGGTCGGGGGCTGGGCGAGCGACCGGACCGGGCGGCTGGCGGTGGCCGCGGGCGCCTTCGCGGTCGGGTTCGTCGGCCTGGCGCTCCTCGTGGTCTCGGGCTCGGCGGCCGCGGCGGTCCTGGGGACCGTCGTGTTCGCCGTCGGACACCGGTCGTTCCCGCCGGTCATGCAGGCGCACCTCATGGACAGCTTCCCGGACGACAGCATGGGCGGTGACCTCGGCGCCATCCGGACGGTGTACATCGGCCTCGGCAGCCTCGGGCCGACCTACGTCGGCCTCGTCGCGAGCTGGGCGGACTACACGACGGCCTACGCCGGCCTGTCGGCCTGCCTCGTCGCCGGCGTCGCGCTCCTGCTCCGACAGCGGTCGCAGGCCTGACCGGCCGCGGCGGGACGCCCGCCGGCTCAGTCCACGACCTCGACAGTCCGGGTCGCCGTCGTCGGCGGAAGCGGGAGGTCGGGGAACGTCACCTCGACCCGGAGGGTCAGTTCCTCGACGTCCGGCGGGCCGACGACGCCGACCGGGATCGCCTCCGCGTCGGCGAGGAACGTCTCGGTCGCGGTCATCTCGACCCCCTCGACGGTCACCCGGAGGCCGGCGGTCGCGCCGCCGCCCGCGTTCGACACCCGGACCTCGCCGGTCGCGTTTGACCCGCGGTCGACGGCCGCCGGCACGTCCCACGCGACGGAGACGGCGGGGAGGTCGGCGGCCGCCTCGACGACCCGCTCCGCGACGCCCGCCGAGAGGCCGGCGCGTTCGAGCTCGTCGGCGCCGGCGTCGACGAGGTCCGCGGGGGTCCTGAACCCGGCGCCCGCGAGGGTACGGGCCCGACCCGAGCCGACGCCGTCGACCGCGGTCAGCCCCACCGCGTCGCCGGAGACGCCGTGTTCGACGCGGGCGGCGATCCGGCGGGCGAGGTTGGCCCGTCGGGGGCCGGCGAAGCGGTCGAGGAAGGCCCGCAGCGCGGCGAGCAGGCGGAGCGCGTTCCGCCGGATGACCCACGCGTCCGAGCGGAGGTCGGCGGGGGTCGAGTCGGCCATGCTCGCCCGGAGGATGGCGAGCACCTTGCGCGGGCCGTCCTCCAGGGTCGTGTCGACGCCGGTCAGCACCGACTCGACGGCGTCGACTTCCGCCTGGCGGGCCGAGACCGAGCGGAACTCCGCGGCCCCCGCCACGGCCTCGAGCACGTCGGCGGCCGTCAGGCGCTCGCGGTCGGCCAGGTCGCGGAACCCGCGGGCGGTGTCGAGCCGGAGGTAGTACGTCGAGGCGAGGCGGCCGAGCGGCGTCGCCGCCACCGAGAGGTCGTCGCCGAGGTCGACGAACCCGCGGTCGACGAGCGACTCCAGCACCCCCCGGACCCGCTCGCGGAGGTCGCCGAGGTCGTACCGCTCGGGCGCCGCGGTCGCGCGGGTGTAGAAGTACGTCGTCTCCAGCCAGTCCATCACGTCGTCGATGTCGTCGACGGTGCCCATCGCGATCTCGGCGTTCAGGTGGGCGTCGAGGTCGGCCGCCAGGCGGGACTCGATCTCCGTGCCCTCGCGCAACAGGCGCCGGTACCGGTCGGCGTCGTCGCGGTCGCAGACCACCCAGCCGTAGCCCACGTCGTCGTACCCCGGACGGCCGGCGCGGCCGATCATCTGGAGGACATCGAGCGGCGAGACGTCGACCTCGCCCTCCAGCGGGTCGTGGTGTTTCGTGTCCCGGATGACGACACAGCGGGCTGGGAGGTTGACCCCCCAGGCGAGCGTCGTCGTCGAGAACAGGAGGTCGACGGTGCCGTCGCGGAACCACGACTCGACCCGGTCGCGGTCCGACTTACCGAGCCCCGCGTGGTGGAAGGCGACGCCGTCGACCACGGACTGCCGGAGCGTGTCGTTCGAGAGGTCCTGGGCGTCGGTGTGGAGGTCGTAGTCGCCGCGTGCGCCCACGGGGACGTCGCGCTCGGCGAGTTCGTCGCGGGCCTTCCTGGCGGCCTGGACGGCGTCCTGCCGGGAGGAGACGAACACGAGCGCCTGGCCGCCGTCACGGAGGTGGGGTTCGGCGAGGTCGAGCGCGCGGAACAGCCGGCGGTACTTGTCGGCGAAGGCGTTCTCGCCGTGCTCGTAGGTCTTCACGCCGGTGTGGAGGTCGACGGGGCGGTACTCGTCGCCGAACGCGAAGGTGGTCTCCGGCGGGGCGTCGAGCCACGCGGCCACGTCCTCGACGTTCTTCATCGTCGCCGAGAGGGCGACGATCCGCGGGGCACAGAGCCGGCGGAGGCGGGAGACGACGACCTCCAGCACCCCGCCGCGGGACTCCGAATCGAGCAGGTGGACCTCGTCGATGACGACGCAGTCGACGTCGGTAATGAACCCGTAGCGCGCGGAGTCGTGCTTGCGGGTGGCCGAGTCGGCCTTCTCCGGCGTCATGACGAGGATGTCCGCCCGCTCGGCGCGCCGGGGGTTCAGCTCGCGCTCGCCCGTCACCACGTACACCGAGTACCCGAGGTCCTCGAACCGCTCCCACTCGCTCTCCTTCTCGTTGGTGAGCGCGCGGAGCGGAGCGACGAAGAGGGCGGTGCCGCCCTCGCGGAGCGTCTCGCAGATGGCGAGCTCCGCGAGCGCCGTCTTCCCGCTCGCGGTCGGGGCGCTCGCGACGACGTTCCCGTCGCCCTCCACGATCCCGGGCAGCGCCTCCCGCTGCATCCGGTTGAACTCCTCGAACCCGAAGGCCTCGGCGAACTCGGGGACGACGTCGGCGACCTTCACCGCGACCACCACGGCCGGCGCGTGGGGGAGCGGTCGGTCGGGAGCCGGCGCCGTCCGGCGGGTCGAGCCATCGACAGACACCCGGGGACGCGTGGTCATAGGCGTTTCCGTCGGCGGACGGTCGACGGCGGTCCGGGTCGTCCCGCAGGCTTTTGCGCACGGGGCGACAGGGGACGGGTATGGGAGGTGCCGGGGAGACGCCCGACGGTCGCGCCCGGCGGCGACCGGGGCGTCGCAAGCCCGACTGGCTCAAGATCCGGCCGCCGTCGGGCGAGCGGTTCACGGAGGTCAAGGCGGCGCTCCGGGACCGCGGGCTCAACACGGTCTGCGAGGAGGCCAACTGCCCGAACATGGGCGAATGCTGGAGCGGCCGGTCCGGTCCCGGGACGGCGACGTTCATGCTGATGGGCGACCGCTGCTCGCGGGGGTGTAACTTCTGTGACG
>JBDGSZ010000027.1:2205-6468 GCA_042217265.1 Haloferacaceae archaeon | reverse complement strand
GCCGTTCTGTCACGACCTGACGCGCCCCGCGCTTCGCTCGCGTGGACTCCGTCAGGATCAGGACGCCGCTTCCGACGTACGCGCGAGCGGCCGTGTCGGGAGCGGCGCCCGAACGGTCGAGCAGCGAACGTGCGGACTCGGTCGGAGACGTCGCTCCCGACGCCACGCCGCAGGCGGGAACGCGGGGCTCCGCGGTCCGGTGCGGCGGTGCTCGGTCAGTTGGCGGCCTATCAGCCAGCCTCGCGCCGGTGCCGCGAGTGGCGGTCGTCACGTCGACGCAGGCCGGGCAGGCGTATGCGGCCCGCGCTGTCGCCGAAGACGCGGGCGAACCGGCGGGGGACAGACGACGGGACACCCCCCCGTGGCCCGCTCCGTGCGCCGGTTCCACAGGCGGGGCGGGTCGAGTGCGTCGGGGCTCGACTCCGAGGCGGTCCACCACGGACGATTTGTGAACGGGCCACGTCCAGGGCGGTATGGACGGATTCGTCGCGGGGGCGGCGCTCCTCGCTGCCGGACGGTTCGACGCCGCCCGGGTCGCGTTCGCGCGCGCCGACGACCCGGACCGGGTCGCTGGCCTCGTGGTCGCGGCGGCGGCGTTCGCGGGCGCCGGCGGCGACGAGACGGCCGCTCGCGACCGGGCGGCGCGCGCCCGCAATCTGCTCCGGGACGACAGGCCCGTCGAGACGGGGCCGCTCCGGGCCGCGCTGACCGACCCCGACCCCGACTCACCCCCTCGGCTTCGCGTCGACGGCGACCGCGTCGACCCCGAGGCGCTCTCGCCCGGTCCGCTGGGGCGCGCGGCCGTCGCCGTCGCGGCGACGACCGGCGCCGACGAGGCCGTGGTCGCGGACGCGGCGCGGTACGTCCGCGCGGACGCCGACGAGGGCCGGGGACGGTTCGGCACGCTCCTGACCGACATCGTCGTCGGGCGGGAGTCGGGGCTCGCGTACGGCCGTCTGGAGTCGCTGGTGGCGCGGCGACGCGCGCGAGAACGAGACGTCGACGGCCTGTTTTAGCTGATTGCAGGCGCTAAGCCCCTGCCCTCACCAAGCGAGGGGCGAGGAGTTCCGAGCGCGGTAGGGTTGGGTAGTTCACCCCTGCCGCGGCGTCCCGTCGAGGTAGTAGTCCGCCGAGTCGTCCTGCGGGTCGTAGCCGAGGACCTCGCGGGCGCGCCTGATCGAGTAGTAGCGCCGCTCGTTGTCGCTGATGCCGTAGACGATCTCGAAGCCGTAGTCGGCGCGGATACAGCAGTCGAAGAGGTGCGCGCAGTCGCGGTAGGAGAGCCACATCGCCTGTCCGCGCTCGTAGTTCTGTGGCGGGTGTCCCTCGGTCAGGTTGCCGATCCGGACACAGACAACGGAGAGGCCGTGGGTGTCGTGGTAGTGCCGGCCGAGCGTCTCGCCGGTCGCCTTCGAGACGCCGTAGAGGTTGCTCGCGCGGGGGAGTTCGCTCCCGTCGAGGCGGAACTCGTCGGCGGCGCGGTACAGTTCGGGCGTGCGCTCGTCGGTCTCGTAGGCGCCGACGGCGTGGTTCGAGGAGGCAAAGGCGACCCGTTCGACGCCGGTCTCGGCGGCGACGGCCATCACCGTCTGGGTGCCGTCGATGTTGTTCGTCAGCACGCTCTCCCACGGCGCCTCGGGACGCGGGTCGCCCGCGAGGTGGACGACCGTCGAGACGCCCTCGACGGCGTCGCGGACGGTCTGTTCGTCGGTCACGTCGCCGATCACCCGCTCGGCGTCCGCGACCGATTCGGGGAGACGGCTCGTCGAGATCGGCTCGCGGTCGAGGAGCCGCCACTCGTGGGCGTCGCCGATCCCGTCGAGGATCGCACGCCCGACACGGCCACCCGCTCCGGTGAGCAACACCGGGTCGTCCGTCATTCTCGTTCGGGTCGTGTGCGAGGGAGAGCATAAGTCGTCCGTCTGGCGGCCGAGCCGACCGGCTAAGTGGGTCGCCCCGTTCGTTCGTCTATGGACGCAGACGAGGCCGAGCGCGCGTGTTTCGAGGCCGGGATCAAGTTCGGGTCGCTCTATCACCAGTTCGCGGGGACGCCGGTCAGCACGGCGAACACGCGGAGCCTGGAGCGGGCGATCGCGGAGTCGATCGAGAACCAGCCGGCCTGCGAGGCCGTCGAGGTCCGTATCGACGACGAGGCCGTCGCGGCCGCGAGCGACCACGGCTACACGGAACTGACGGGGCGGCTGATGGAGGTGGACATCCGGGTCGACCACGACGGCGTCGCGGTCGACGCCGAGATGCGAACCGAGGAGGGCTACCCGCGGATGCGGGTCGTCTCGGTCGAGCGGTCCTGAGTCGGCTCGGATTTCACTTTCGCTCTCGGGTCGGGGTTTACGTCCTGCCCGGCCGTCTACTGGGGTATGAGCCAGTCGACGCTCGGCGACGACGACCTGTTCGGCGAGGCCGCAGACGAGATGCGGAGCGACGTGGAGAGCCACCTCGAGGCGGCGCGGGCGGAGCTGCCCGGCGCCGACGAGGTCTGGGAGACGGATGCCGACAACGTCCTCGGCGTCCTCAACGGGGTCGGGGCGGCGCTCGACGTGGGCGACGCCGAGGAGGAACTCCGGCAGGCGAAAAAGTGGTTCGCGGTCGGCGAGCGCGCCGACGCCTTCGAGGACGCCGCCGACCTCGCCGAGGCGATCGAGGAGGTCGAAGAGACGCTGACGCTCGTCGTCGAGGCCGGCGAGCAGGTGAACGCGCTCACGAGCACGGTGCCGGAACTCCGCTCGACGCTCCAGACCGCCGCCGAAGACGCGGACGACTAGCGCTCGCCTGCCCGTCTCGTCGCCGCCGTCAACACCTCGTCGAGCGCCGCGCCCGCCGCCGTCAGGAGCGCCGCGCCCATCTCGGCGGACCCCGCCGTCGGGTCGCCCACCGCGCCGCTCTCGCTGAACGCCTCCGTGTCGTACGCGAGATTCACCCCTGCGACCCACTCGCCCCAGCGGGACGCGCCCTCGTCGCGCGCCCGCTCCGCGCGGTCCTCGTGGACGAGGTCCGGGTGGGTGTGCCGGAGGAGCGCCGTCTCGACCGGCCCGCCGTGACCCATCGACACCTCCTCGACGCCGGCCTCCCGCGCCGCGGCGCCGGGGTCGACGGCGTCGAACCAGGTGAACGGGACGGCGTAGCAGTCGCCGTCGCGCGTGACCCGCGCCGTCGTCTCGCGGAGCGCGGCGACGTTCCCGCCGTGGCCGTTGACGACCACCACCGCCTCGACGACGCCCGCGAGGCTCGTGACGGTCTCGCGGACGTAGTCCCTGAGCGTCCCGGGCGACACCCAGAGCGTGCCGTCGAACGCCCGGTGTTCCTCCGCGACGCCGACGGGGACGGGCGGCGCGACCAGCACGTCCGCGTCGTGTGCCTCGGCGCCCGCCGCCGCCACGCTCTCGGCGTGGAAGACGTCGGTCCCGAGAGGGGCGTGCGGGCCGTGCTGTTCGGTGCTGCCGACCGGCAGGACGGCGGCGTCGGCGTCTGTCTCCCGGACGTCGGTCCACGTCGCGCTGGCGAGGTCCATGTGGGGCGCTCGGACCGGCGGGTAAAAGAGTCTCAGTCGTCGCCCGGCTCCGGCGGGTCCGCGGGGTCGCTCTCACCCTCGCCCTCGCCCTCGGCATCGTCGGCGTCGGCGTCGTCGACCAGCCGCGCCCCGCGCTCGCGGGAGCGCTCGACGAACTGCTCCGGCAGGTCCTCGATCTCGCCGGCCTGGACCCCCCAGAGGTTCGCGTAGAGGCCATCCTCGGCCAGTAGCTCCTCGTGGGTCCCCTCCTCGACGACCCGCCCCTCGTCGAGGACGACGATACGGTCGGCGTCCTTGACCGTCGAGAGGCGGTGGGCGACGACGAGCGTCGTCCGGTCGGCGGTGAGGTCGTCGAGCGACCGCTGGATCAGCATCTCCGTCTCCGTGTCGACGTCGGAGGTGGCCTCGTCGAGGACCAGTATCTCGGGGTCGCGCAGGACCGCGCGGGCAATAGCGAGGCGCTGGCGCTGGCCCCCCGAGAGCTTCACCCCGCGTTCGCCGACCATCGTGTCGTAGCCGTCGGGGAGGTTCCGGACGAACCGGTGGGCCTCGGCGGCGCGCGCGGCGGCCTCGATCTCCGCGTCGGTCGCGTCGAACCGACCGTAGGCGATGTTGTCCCGGACCGTCCCGTAGAACATGAACGTCTCCTGGCTGACGTAGCCGATCTGCGAGCGGAGGCTCCGCACCGTGACGTCCCGGACGTCCTGGCCGTCGACCCGGACCGCACCCCCGTC
>JBDGSZ010000027.1:0-2105 GCA_042217265.1 Haloferacaceae archaeon | reverse complement strand
CCCGTCAACGTCGTACATCCGGAGCAGCAGCTTCAGCGCGGTCGACTTGCCCGCGCCCGTCGGGCCGACGAGCGCGACCGTCTGCCCGCCCTCGGCCGTGAAGCTCACGTCAGAGAGGACGCGCTCGTCCTCGTAGCCGAAGGTGACGTCGTCGTACTCCACCGTCGCGTCGGAGACGACCAGGTCGTCGGCGTCGGCGTCCGCCTCGAGTCGGCCCACCTCGTCCATGAGGCCGAACACCCGCTCGGAGGAGGCGCGGGCGCGCTGGTAGGTGTTGACGATCTGTCCGAACTGCGCGAGCGGCCAGATGAACTGCTGGGTGTAGAGGACGAAGGTGACGAAGGTGCCCGGGAGGAGGTCGCCGGCGAGAAAGGGAAGCGGCGGCTCGCCCTGGAGCACCCAGAGCCCCCCGACGACGAAGGTGGCGGTGAAGCCGACGCCCGCGAGCACCCGGAGCGCGGGGAAGAAGGTGATACGGGTGCGGATGGCGTCCCAGTTCGCGTCGAAGTAGCCCTGTGAGACCTCGTCGACCCGCTCCTCCTCGTACCCCTCGGTGTTGGCGGACTTGATCACCGCGATGCCGCCGAGATTGTTCTCCAGGCGCGAGTTGACCGTCCCGACCGATTTGCGGACCTCGGCGTACTTCGGCTGGATCGCTCTCACGAACAGGTAGGTAAAGCCCGCGATGACGGGGACGGGCAGGAGCGCAACGGCGGCGAGACCGGGGTTGAGCCAGACCAGCAGGGCGGCGATACCGACGACCATCAGCGCCAGCCGCGACGCCGTGTTCATCCCGTCGTTGAGGAACTGCTCTAATCTGTTGACGTCGTTCGACAGCACCGACATCAGCTCGCCCGTCTGCTTGTCCTCGAAGAAGGCCATGTCGAGGCGCTGCATCTTGTCGTAGGTGTCCGTACGCACGTCGTGCTGGACGTTCTGTGCGAAGGAGTTCCAGCCCCAGTTCCGGACGTAATGGAAGAGCGCGCCGAGTCCGAACGAGCCGACGACGCCGACGACGACGAACGCGAACTGCGCCGCGCCGCCCGCGAACCCGAGAAACGTCGCGTCGGGGCCGTTCGGCACCCACGCGCTGGGGACGAGCGGGAGGGCGAGCGGGCGGGTGTCGAGGAAGATGGCGTCGATGGCGAGTCCGAGGAGGAGCGGCGGGAGGAGGTCGAGGGTGCGAGCGCCGACGCTGGCGAGGACCCCGACGACGAACTGAAGCCAGTACGGACGACCGTACTCGTCGAACAGGCGGCGCATCGGGTTCGCCGCGCGCTCGCGCTGTTCCTCGAACGGGTCGTCCTCCGCGGGCGTGCCGATATCCACTATCAGAGTCAGTGCCCGAACGCGCAAAAGGGTTCGTGGACGGCGTTCACACGCCTCGTCAGCGGTACTGCGGCGGAAGGACGACCCGGTCGCCGACCGCGATCCCCGTCTCGTTCGTGTAGCCGTAGGGAAGTTCGAGGACGTACTTCCCGCGGCCGCGGTAGCGCTCCAGGTTCCCACCGCTCGCCCCCGCTGGCGGGAGTTTGGCGTGGTGGATCGCCGTGATGGTTCCGTTCGCGTCGACGAAGACGATGTCGAGCGGGTAGTTCATCTCGCGCATCACGTAGGCGTGCGACGACTCCGAATCGTGGACGAACAGCATCCCCTCGCCGTCGTCGAGCGGTGCCGTGTTGCTCAGCCCCTCGTAGCGCTCGACCCGGGAGTCCGCCACCGCGACGCGGATCTCGGCGCGCGTCGCGCCGTCGGGCGCCCGGACGGTCACGGTCGCGGTCGGCTCTATCGTCCGGCCGCCCGTCCCGCCGTCGGTCGTCGGGCCAGCGTCGAGGTCGACGACACCGAGCGCGAACGCACCTCCGGCCACGAGGACGAGGGCGAACAGCGCCGTCACAGCGAGCCGACCGAGACGCTCCGTCTCCACGGTCGACGGTCGACGGCGGCGCGCCTAAGCCTTCCGCGAGAGGGAAACGGTTATTCGCGCCGCGAGGTGTCTTTCGGCGAGGGCTCGTAGTCTAGCTGGTTATGACGCGGCCTTTACAAGGCCGAGATCGGTGGTTCGAACCCGCCCGAGCCCATGAGACCCGCCGAGCGGTAGCGAG
>JBDGSZ010000123.1:0-6534 GCA_042217265.1 Haloferacaceae archaeon | reverse complement strand
AAGGAGGCGCTCAACATGTACCACGAGGCCGACGCCCACGACGCGCTGGCCTTCGAGCGCCGGGCCTGGAGCGGGCTGTTCGGCACCCACGACCAGCGCGAGGGGATGGCGGCCTTCGTCGAGGACCGCGACCCGGACTTCGACTAGTCGCCGGGCGCCGGCACCGTGCCGGACGCGTCGATCGTGTCCTCGACCTGTGTGTAGACCAGCCCGAAGGCCACGAGCGCGAGCGCCGCGCTGGCGAGGAAGGGGACCGGGAAGCCGAAGCGGACGAGATACCCCGCGGCGGTCGGCCCGACGGCGATCCCGAGGCCGAACGCCATCGTGAGCACCGACAGCTGGCTGCCCGAGGCGCCGGCCGTCGCCAGGTCGCCCGCCAGCGCCAGCGACGGGGCGAACACCATCGCCACCGCGATCCCCTGAACCAGGCGGGCGAGCACCATCGCGAGCGGCGTGGCGACGTACGCCTGCGCGACCAGCGCGGGCACCAGCAGCGCGAACCCGCCGACGATGAACCGGCGACGGCCGTAGCGGTCGCTGGCCTCGCCGAAGGGAACCTGGAAGAAGACGTTGGCGATGACGACGGCGGCGAACTGGACGCTGAACAGGAACGGGCCCTGCCCGAGTCGGGCGTTGATGGTCTCCTGGAGCGTGGCGAACAGGGCGATGCCGATCGCCATGAGGAAGGTGGCGACGCCGAGGACGAACACGGGGTCGAGCCCCGTCCCCTCCCGGGCCCGCACCCGGAACGCGAGGTCCTCGGCGGCGGCCGCCTCCGTCCGCTCGGGGTCCTCGATCAGGACTGTGACGAGGACGAAGCTGATCGCCGCGCCGAGGACGGCGACGCCGAACGCCGCGTCGAACCCCGAGAGCGCGCCGAGGGGGGTGACGTATGGGCCGCGGTCGACGACCACCCCGGCGACGATGGGGCCGAACCCGAAGCCGGCGAGCCGGAAGGTGTTGAACACGCCGAAGTTGCCGCCGCGCTCGGCGTCGACGGTGGAGTACTCGTTGACGAGCGCGATGGTACAGGGGATGGTGAACGCCGCCCCGATGCCCTGGAGCGCGCGGACGACGACGACGGCCGCGTAGTCGGTGACGAAGGGGTAGGCGGCGCTGGCGACGCCGAAGACGGCCAGGCCGACCAGGATGAACGACTTGCGCCGTCCGGTGCGGTCGGAGACCCGCCCGGTGAACGGCTGGCCGAGGCTGTTGAGCAGGCCGAACAGCGAGAGGACGATGCCGACCAGCAGCGGAACGGTGAGCTCGACGCCGAGGAGGCTCGCCCCGACCAGGTCCGTCAGGTCGATTTCACCGCTGGAGATGTACCCGGGGAGGACGATGATGAGAAAGGAGTTGCCGAGCGCGTCGGCCATCCGCGCCATCGCGAGGACGAGCACCCGACGGTCCGTGTCTAGAACGCCCATTCAGGTCCGCGTAGCGGCGGCCGCCGTTTCACCGTTGTGCTTCCGGCTCGGCTGGGGATAGTTACCACGGAACTAAGTGCGGCGCCGTCCCAGTCGTCGTATGGACACCGTCAAGCTCTCGCGGGTGGAGTCCCGGTTCGACGAGCTCGACTACCCGGTGACGCGGGCCGACGCGGCGGCGACGTTCGACGACGTGCGGGTGACGTTCGCCGACGGCGACGCGAACCTCGGGCGGCTCATCTCGGAGGTCGGGAGCGACTCCTTCGACGGGCCGGACGAACTGGTCGCCGAACTCCAGAACGTGGTTCCCGTCGAGGCGGTCGGCGAGCCGGGCCAGTCCGATGGCGACGGGTGAGCCGGGAACGCGGGGACCGAACCCGGTGAGTTAAGTGCGACAGGGGACTGAGACCCGGGCGATGGAGTTCTGCGACGAGTGCGGCGCGATGATGAAGAAGGACGGCGACGTCTGGCGGTGTAAGAACGGCCACGAGAAGCGGCGCGAGAACGGCGGGAGCGACGCGGTCTGGACGACACAGGAGCGCGAGGAGGACAGCGGTCCGGTCGACCTCTCGGACGTCGATCCGGCGGACATGAACCCGACGACGAACGCCACCTGTCCGCAGTGTGGCAACGACCGTGCCCACTACACGATGAAGCAGATCCGGTCGGCCGACGAGTCGGAGACCCGCTTTTTCGTCTGTACCGAGTGCGAACACCGCTGGCGCGAGGACGACCACTGAGGATGACGGGCGGCGGTCCGGGGACGGTCGAGCCCGCCGTCGTCGCGGTGGTCGCGGCCGCCGCCCCCCGCCCCCCGTGACCGAGCCGCCGCCGGTCGAGGCGACCCTGCTCGACGGCTGGCGCCTGACGGCGTCGGACAGCGAGACCGTGGCGCGGGTCGGGCCGGTCGCGGTCACGGCCGCGACGGCCGTCTACGAGGACGACCGGTTGCGCGAGCGGGTCCGCGAGGCGACCGGCGTGGACCGGACCTGGCGGTTCTTCGTCGCCGGCCGGATCGACGTCCCCGGGCCGTCCGGGTCGGCGATGCTCCGACGCCTCGTGACCGACCGGGCGACGGAGGGGTTCGCCGACCGCCTCGCCGACCGCGGGTTCGAGGACGTGCGCGAGGCCGGGCGGCGGCGGCTCCGCGTCGGCGACCGGGAGGCCGACGCGACGCGGTACGAGGCGACCTGCCGAGTCGGGGGGTTCGTCCTCGGGGTCGAGGGCTGGGTGGCGGTCCGGCCCGGCGCCGACGGGTTCCTGCTGGCCGGCGGGGCGTACCCGCGGTCGGTCCGGGAGGCGCCGGCCGACCTGCCCGGAAATCCGTTCGACCCCGACCGGTTCCGGTCGGAGCTCTTCGAGCTGATGCGGGCGGTCGGTTAGCCGAGAAGCGCCCGGAGGACGCCCACGAGCGACGGCCGGGCCGGGGCGACGCCGAGCGCGCGGGCCAGCGGCCCGGGGTCGACGTCCGGGTCGATGCGGGCCACGCTGACGCCGCGGACGCGCAGGTCGACGGTCAGGCCGGCGCCGGCCGGGAGCGCCGTCGAGAGCGGATCCGGAAGCGCGTCGACCCCCCGCCGCAGCGATCGGAGGGCCGACAGGGAGGGGGCGTCGATCACGACGAGGTCGCCGTAGCCGTCGACGCGGAGCGTCTCGCCACCGATCGTGACGTCGAGGTCGGCGTCGACCTCGATCGGCGGCCGGCGGCCGTCGGCGGTCACGCTACTCCTCGTCCTGCTCCCGGGTCCGGATGCGCAGGGTGCCGTCCAGCCGCCAGTTGGCGTGATCGGCGTCCGGGCCGACCTTGCTCGGCACCTGGATCTCCATGTCCTCGAACTCGTAGGCTATCTCGGCTCCCCGACCGGTGAGCCGCTCGTAGAGCCCGATCGCCAGTTCGGGCCACGTGCGCGTCTCGTCGATGGCTTCCTCGGACGCCATGGACGAGGCGAGGAACTACAGACGCAAAGGCCTTGCCGCGGTCGGCGCGGGACGGTCAGGGTCGGCGCGCGAAGGTCAGGTAGCCGGTGTGGCCGACGCCGGCGGTCGAGGGGCGGGAGCCACGCTCGTCGAACTGCATCCGGCGCTGGACCGTCTCGAAGGTCTCCACGCCGGTCAGGTCGGCGCCGCGCGCGGCCTCGACCGCCTCGCGGGTCGACTCGACGAAGGGCGAGTAGGCCGCGACGAACCCCCCGGGGACCAGGAGGTCGGGGGCGCGCTCGACGAGCGCGGGCGCGTCGGCGGTGTCGAGCGTCAGGAGGTCGTATCCCTCCGCCGGGGCGTCGGGGCCGTCGAGCGCGTCGCCGGTCCGGACCTCGACGCGGTCCGCGACGCCCGCGAGGCGCATGTTCTCGCGGGCGACCTCGGCGAACTCCGGGTCGCGCTCGTAGGTCGTCACCTCGACGCCGAGCCGCCCGAGGTAGGCGGCGAGGACGCCCGTGCCGGTGCCCACGTCGAGGGCGCGGTCGCCCGCCGCCGGCCCGGTGTGCCCGACCACGAGGCCGACGTCGCGGGGCATCATCGGCGCGCCGGTGCGCTCGAAATGCTCGAAGCAGTCCGGTCCGCGGAGCGGGCGGACCCGGAACTCCTCGTCGAGGTGGGTCGTCAGGCGGTCCCCCGGCTCGGCGTCCGGCGGCACGTCGAGGACGCCGAGGTCGGTCTGGAGTTCGTCGCCGGGCGCGCGGAGGTACTCCCGATCGCTGTCGGCGTGGACGAGGAGGTACACCTATTCGAGCCGCGCGATGGCGGCCGCGAGGTCGCCGTCCTCCTCGGCGAGGGCCTCGCGGGCCGCGTCCTCGCTCGCGCCGGCGCGCTGGGCGACGAGTTCGACGTCCTCGTCGGGGACGCCCGCGCCCTCCTCCTCCGTCTCGGTCGCCTCGTCCGCGCCGCCCTCGCCGGCGCCGGCCGCGCTCGCCTCCCGCCGCTCGGGGTCGCCGACGACCTGGTAGGTCTGCTGGCCCTGGGCGTCCATCCGCGTCACCTGGGCGTCCGAGAAGACGAGGGCCTCGTCGCCGGTCCGGATGACGACCTCCTCGGCGTCGATCTCGGTGACGTCGATGCCCATCTGTTCCATCATCTGTTTCATCTTCCGGGGGTTCATGCCGCCGCCGCCGAACATACTCGCCGCGAGGGGACCCGCCAGCAAAAGGGTGGCGAACCGGTCGGTCCCGGGGCGAACGGGATCGCCGTGGCCGCCGGACACGGGCCCGAGGCGGACGCTCGCGGGGGCCGAGCCGCCCCGGCCGTCGGTCGGACGATTGAAGGGGGAGCCGCCGACCCATGGACTGAGGATGTACATCGGAGACCGGACCTGGCCCGAGTTGGGCGGGTACTTCGCGGACGAGTCGCTCGCGCTGGTCCCGCTCGGGTCGACGGAGCAACACGGGCCCCACCTCCCGCTGGCGACGGACCACCTGATCGCGGAGGCGTTCGCGACCGAGGCGGCCGAGCGGACCGGATACCTCCGGACGCCCACCGTCGACGTCGGCGTGAGCCCACACCACAGGCAGTTCCACGGCACGATGTGGGTCGACGCCCCCGAGTTCCGCGACTACGTCGAGTCGTTCACGCGGAACCTGGCGTACCACGGGATCGACCGGGTGGTCTACGTGAACGCCCACGGCGGGAACGTCGAGCACCTGCGGGAGGTCGGCCGACGCCTCCGGGACGACGAGGTGCTGTACGCGGTCGAGTGGATGTGGAACGACAGCATCCCCGACCTGGTGGACGACCTCTTCGAGCGGAACGGGCCACACGGCGGCCCGAAGGAGACGGCGATGATCCAGCACCTGCGGACCGACCTCGTGCGCGAGGAGCGGCTCGCCGACGCGCGCGACGGCGGCGTGCCGAGCGTCGAGGCCGCCGGGACGAGAAAACACGGCGCGCGGACCTTCTACGACGCCGCCGACAACACCGACAACGGCGTGCTTGGCGACCAGACCGACGCCACCGCCGACAAGGGCAGGCGGATGTTCGAGGCCGCGTCGGAGCAGCTGGTCGCGCTCTGTGAGTGGCTCGACGACCAGCCGTTCCGGGACCTGCTGCCGAAACCGCACGTGTAGGGCGCCGCGGCGAGGGGACCCGGCGACGGCCGCGGCGAGGGGTTCAAGACGCCGCCGCGCGTGGGGCGAGCCATGTTCGACCCCGAGGAGCTGGACGAGATACGCGCCGAGCGCGAGCGGTGGCGCGAGGACACCTACGACCCGACGGAGGAGCGGTTCGGCGAGCGCAAGGAGGAGTTCACCACCGACACGGGGGGCCAGGAGGTCGCCCCGCTCTACACGCCGGCGGACGTGGCGGACCTGGACTACGACGCGGACCTCGGCTTCCCCGGTGAGGAGCCGTTCACGCGCGGCGTCTACTCGACGATGTACCGCGGTCGCCTGTGGACGATGCGACAGTACGCGGGGATGGGGACCGCCGAGGAGACCAACGAGCGGTACCACTACCTGCTCGAGAACGGGCAGACCGGGCTGTCGATGGCGTTCGACCTCCCGACACAGATGGGCTACGACTCCGACGCCCGGATGGCCGCCGGCGAGGTGGGCAAGTCCGGCGTCGCCATCGACACGCTGGCGGACATGGAGCGGGTGTTCGAGGGCATCCCGCTCGACGAGGTCTCGACGAGCATGACCATCAACGCGCCGGCGAGCGTCCTGCTGGCGATGTACATCGCGCTCGGGGACAAGCAGGGGGTCCCCCGCGAGGAGCTGCGCGGGACCATCCAGAACGACATCATGAAGGAGTACATCGCGCGCAACACCTACATCTACCCGCCCGAGCCCTCGATGCGGATCATCACGGACATCTTCGAGTTCTGCGCGGCGGAGACGCCGAAGTTCAACACCATCTCCATCTCCGGCTACCATATCCGCGAGGCCGGGTCGACCGCCGCCCAGGAGGTCGCGTTCACCCTCGGAAACGGCATCGAGTACGTCGAGGCGGCGCTCGACGCCGGCCTCGACGTCGACGAGTTCGCCCCACAGCTCTCCTTCTTTTTCGCCTCGTACAACAACGTCCTCGAGGAGGTGGCGAAGTTCCGCGCCGCCCGGCGGATGTGGGCGAAGATCATGGAGGACCGGTTCGGGGCCGAGAACCCGAAGTCGAAGCA
>JBDGSZ010000057.1:0-6594 GCA_042217265.1 Haloferacaceae archaeon | reverse complement strand
GCGGCCGCGGCCACGCCCGCCTCTCCTACGCCGCGAGCGAGGAGACGCTCCGGGCGGCGCTGGACGTGATGGCCGACGCGCTGGCGGCGGTTCGGTAGGGACGGGCGTCGGGGCTACGACGCCGTGCTCACGATCTTTATGACGTCGCCCTCCTCGAGCTCGTACTCGTCGGAGATCCGCCGCGCAGAGCGGGCGTCGACGGCGTGGAGGTAGCCCTCGCCGATGTCGGAGTGGACGGCGTACGCGAGGTCCTCCGGCGTCGACCCTCGGGGGAGCAGGTGGGCGTCGGGCAGGACCGCCCCCTGCCCGTCGGTCCAGCGGGTCTCGTTCTCGACGGGGTAGACGGTCACGTGGTCGAGCACGTCGTAGACCGCGGCGTTCACCGCCCCCACGACGCCCGTGCCCCCGTAGCGCTCCATCACGTCGCGCACCCGCTCTAACCCCTCGCGCTGGGCGTCGCTAAGGTCGGCCGTGACGTCGAACCCGTCGTCGCCGGGGTCGTAGTCGACGAGGCCGTTCTCGGCCGCGCGGCGGAGCGCGAGTTCGCCGTCCGCGGTGGCGGGCACGACCGGCCGGTCGAGGTCGAGCAGCCGCTCGAGGTTCCCCTCGGGGGCGGCGTCGGCCTTGTTCGCCACGACGAGGATCGGCTTGGTCCGGGCACGCACGTCCTCGGCCAGCGCCTCGCGGTCGTCGTCGGTCCACTTCCCGGGGTCGGCGGGGTAGTCAAGCGCCCGGAGGCTGGCGGCCACCTCCGCCGGCGACGCGCCAAAGCCCGTGAGCATCTCCGCGAGGGCGTCGTCGATGTCGAAGTCCGGCGACCGGGACTTGCGCACCACCGACTCCCAGTTGCGGTCGACGATGTCGGCCAGCCAGAGGTCCATCTCGCGCTCGACGAAGTCGACGTCCTCGACTGGGTCGTGCTCGCCGACCTCGACGGGTTCGCCCTCCTCGTCGGTCGCGCCGGAGGCGTCGACGACGTGGAGAACGACGTCGGCGTCGGTCAGGGCGTCGAGGAACTGGTTGCCCAGCCCGCGGCCCTCGTGGGCGCCCGGGACCAGCCCCGCGACGTCCAGCAGTTCGACGGGCACGTACCGCTTGCCGGCCCGACAGCGCTCGTCGCCACAGCGCTCATCGCGGTCCAGGCAGGGACACCGCGTCCGGGCGTAGGTCACCCCGCGGTTGGGATCGATTGTCGTGAACGGGTAGTTGCCGACGTCCACGTCGGCCATCGTCGCCGCGCGGAAGAAGGTCGACTTGCCGGCGTTCGGCTTGCCCGCCAGCGCGACCGAGAGCATACCCGACCTCCGTCGGAGGCGGGCAACTGCCTTTCGGTCCCGCCGTCAGCGGTCGTCCGTCCTGGGGAGGTCGTCCGACGCATCCGACCCGGCCGACCCCTCGGCGCCGTCCGACCCCGGACGGTCCGCGTCGCCCCCGGCGTCCGCGCCGGCCGGCCCGTCCCCGTCCGGAGGTCCCGCGTCGGATCCGTCCGTGCCCTCGGGAGCGCCCGCCGCTTCAGCCGTCTCACCGTCCCCGTCGCCCTCGTCGCGGGTCCCGCCGTCACCGTCGTCGCCGCTCGCGCCGGCGTCGTCCCCGCTCTCGGGAGCGTCGCGGAGCGCTCCGCCGTCCTCGTCGTCCGGGTCATCGCCGGGCGCGCCATCCTCCCCGTCGCCGCCCGACCCGCGCCACCGCCGGTAGCCCAGGGCGGCCAGGAGGACCGGGGGCAGGCCGAACGCGAGGAGGTACGGGAGCGCGTAGGCCGCGAGCACCGCGGCGGCCCGGGCGACGATCACGACGCCGTGGACGGACTCGAGGAAGGCCCCGACCAGCGGCACGTCGTACCACTTCCGGATCTCCCGCGGACCCGGCTCCGGGCGCTCCTCGCGCAGTTCGACCCGGATCGTCGAGTACGCCACCCGCCGCTCCAGCGTCCGCTTTTTCGCCTCCAGGCGCTCGATTCGCTCCTGGGTCTCCGAGAGGCGCCGCTGGACCTCGAGGACCGCCTCGGTGTCGTTCGCCTCCTCGTAGAGGGTCCGGAGCCGCTCGCGCTGGGCCCGCAGGTTCCGGAGCCGCGCGTCGATGTCGACCAGCTGATCGGTGACGTCCTTTGACCGGACCGTCGACGACCGGACGGTGCCGACCCCCTCGGCGCGGTCCATCATCGCGCCGAACCAGTCGCGCGGCACCCGGAGCGTGACCGTCCCGGTGACGTACGTCCCGGCCCGAACCTCGTGACGGCGGCGCGACGAGTCCGAGACGAACCCGCCGAGGTCCCGCGCGGCGGCCGTGAGGTTCCGCCGCGCGGCGTCGTAGCTCTCGACCCGCACCGTTACGTCGCCGGTCCTGATCACCTGCCGCCGGCGGACCTGGAGGGCGTCGCCGCCGGACCCGCCGTCCGCGTCGCCCCCGGCGGCCGATTCCGCGCCGTCTGCCCCGCCGGCGGACGCTTCCCGCTCTGCCAGGGACTCCGGCGCGGCCTGTCCCGCGCCGCCGCCCCCGCCCCCGGCGCCGCTACACCCGGCGAGGACGAGCAGGACGGCGAGCAGGACGACCCCGAGTCCCCGGTGCGATTCGAGCCGTGGCATACGCCCCGATACCCGGTCCGGGGGCCAAGCGCTTGCGGAAGCACAAAGGCCCGTTTGACCAACCGCCGGCCGGGGTCACGCGGTCTCGACGTCCCGCACCTCGATCCGCGCGCCGCCGGCCTCGCTCTCGGTCACGTCGACGGTCCAGCCGTGCGCGTCGGCCACGGTCCTGACGATGGAGAGGCCGAATCCGGTCCCGTCCGCGCTCGTCGAGCGGCCGGGGTCGAACACGCGGTCGCGCTCCGCCGGCGGGATACCCGGGCCGTCGTCGGCCACGTAGAACCCCTGGCCGTCGAGGTCGCCGACCGTCACCGTCACCCCGCCCGCGTCGCGGTCGCCGCTCCCGTCGAGCGCCGCGCGGCCCGCCGTTCCCTCGTCGGTCCCGGACGGGTCGTTCGCGGACCGCTCGACGCCGTCGTCGGCCTCCGATCGGTCGTCCGCGGAGCCGTGCTCCACGGCGTTCCGCACCAGGTTCTCGACCAGCCGTCGGAGCAGGGTTCCGTCGGCCCGGACCGTCAGGTCGGTGTCGACGACGAGGGTCGCGTCCGGCGCGTCGAGGTTCCGCCAGCACCGCTCGACCAAGTCGGCCAGGTCGACCGGGACGACCTCCTCGGCCGTCTCCCCGTGTCGCGCCCAGGTCAGCAGGTCGTCGATGAGTTCCTCCATCCGGTCGTGGGCGTCCGCGACCTCGTCGAGCCGGTCGGTCCCGCGGTCCGCGTCGGCCCGAGCAAGCTCCAGCTTCCCCTCCGCGACGTTGAGCGGGCCGCGGAGGTCGTGGGCGATGACCTCGATGACCCCGTCGAGGCGCTCGTTCTGTCGTTCGAGCTCGCGCTCGCGCTCGACGGACTCCGTGACGTCGCGGAAGAACCAGACGCGCCCGTAGTGCCTGTCCTCGGCCGCGACGGGAGCCGTGTAGCAGTCGAGCGTTCGCCCGTCGACGAGTTCGACCCGGGCACGGCCGCGCTCGTCGCGGTCGGCGTAGAACTCGTCGACCCGCTCGCGGACCTCGTCGGGAGCCTCGACGGTCTCCAGCACCGCCTCCAGGATCGGCTCCTCGGCCCCGGACTCGAGGGCGTCCTCGGGGAGGTCCCACATCTCGACGAACCGGTCGTTGTGGAGGACGACCTCGCGGTCGTCGTTCACGACGAGGATGCCGTCGAGGCTGGTCTCGGTCACCGCCTCCAGCAGCGAGCCCTGGTACTCGAGTTCCCGCTCGCGCTCCCGGCGCTCGGTGACGTCGCGGCCCTCGGCGACCAGGGAGACGACCTCGCCGTCCTCGTCGGTCACCGGGCGGATGACGCCCTCGACGTCGATCTCCGCGCCGTCGGCGCTCCTGATAGGCGACTCGAACGTGACGTACTCGCCGTCGGCGGCCCGGTCGATCCACCCCCGGAGGCGCTCCCGGAGGTCCGCCGAGTGCGACCACCACGGCGTCTCCGGGAACGGCCGACCGAGGACGTCCTCGCGCTCGGCGCCGACGAACTCGAGGGCCCGGCGGTTGGCGTCGAGGAGGGTCCCGTCGACGTCCAGGACGCCGAGGAAGGAGTCGGGGTCCTCGAACAGGGCGTCGAACCGCCGCTCGGCCCGGCGGAGGTCCCGCTGCCACTCGAGACGGTCGAGCGCCGCCGCGGCGTTCGTACACAGGATGCGGGCGAGTTCGACGTCGGACCCGTCGAACGCCCCCGTGTCGGTGTCGGCGATGCTGATGGTGCCGTGGTCGCCGATGGGGACGTACATCACCGCGTGGGCCGCGCCGCGGTCGTACCGGTCGTCGATGTCGGTGACGTCCTCGTAGTTCACGTGCTCGCCCGTGCGGTAGGCCGCGGCGGCGGGCGTTTCCCCGTCGACCCGGTAGACGGGCCGCGGCCCCATCACGTCGACGGCGACGTCGGTGGCCGCGACCGGGTGGAGCACCTCGCCCTCGTCGTCGACCAGCCGGACGACGTTGTTGGGATAGTCGAGCGTCTCGCGGGCCGCCTCCGCGATGGCCCGGGCGACCTCCTCGCGCGTCTCCGACCGGAACATCTCGCGGGTCGCCTCGTGGAGGCGCTCCAGCCGGCGCTCGCGGGCCTTGCGCTCCGTGATGTCGACGTACAACCCGACGGTGCCGATGGTCTCGCCGTACTCGTCCACCCGCGGGCTCGCGCGCAGGAGCGTGTGGACCCGCTCGCCGCCCGCCGTGACGAGCGTGCGCTCCCGGTTCGAGAACTCCCCCTCCTGTGCCCGCCTGAACCCCTCGACCGCCAGCTCGGCGGATTCCTCGTCGTAGAACTCCCGGACCGACCGGCCGACGACCGCGTCGCGCTCGTAGCCCAGCCGTTCGAGGAAGCGGTCGTTACAGCCGCCGATCACCGGCTCCCCGTCGACGTCCCGGAAGGCGGCGTACATCACCGGCGCGTCCTCGAAGAGCCGCCGGTACTGTCGGTTCTGCGCCCGGACGCGGTCGTCGGTGCGGTACTTCTCGGCCGCGTTCAGCACGCGGTTCGCCAGCAGCTCGTACTGGGCCGTCCCGGGGTCCTTCTGCAGGTAGTCCGTCACTCCCGCCGCGATGGCGTCGCTCGCGATCTCCTCGCTCCCCTTCCCGGTGTAGAGGATGAACGGGAGGTCGGGGTAGCGCTCCCGGACCGCGCCGAGGAGGTCGAGCCCGTCCATCCCCGGCATCTGGTAGTCGCTCACGACGGCGTCGAAGCCGGTGCCGTCTCCCGCCCCACGCTCGTGGAGCATCGCGAGCGCCTCCTCGCCGCCGGGCGCCGTCCGGACCGAGAGCCGATCGTCCTGCCGCTCCAGGAAGGTGGCGGTCATGTCCGCGAAGTCCGCGTCGTCATCGACGTGCAATACGTCGACCGAGGCTCCCTCCTCCATCGGAACGTACCTCTCCGAACGCGCCTAAAACTCTGACGCCGCAGTTACACGCTCCGGAAACTGGATCCCGGCCGTCACTCCGGCTCCCGGCTCCCCTCGGGCCGGCGGATGCGCATCTCGCCGCGGGAGCGGATGGCACCGTCGACCTCGGCGTCGGCGTGGAGGTCGAGGTCGTCACAGGAGACGTCGCCGAGGACCTCCGCGCCGCGCTCGACGGTGACGTCGCCGCCGCGGGTGGTGACGTCGCCGTGGACGCGGGTGCCCTCGCCGACCACGATGTCGCCGCGGGCCCGGAGGCTGCCGAACAGGTTGTTGTCCCGGCCGACCTCGATGGACTCGGCCCGGATGTTGCCGTGGATGCGGCAGTCGTCGCCGACGCGGGCCGGGGTCGACACCTGCCAGGCGTCGTCGGAGACGGTCCCCCCGCGGGGGACGACCAGCGGGTCGTCCTCGCCCTCGCCCGAGAGCGCGGCCGCGAGCTCCTCGGCGGCCTCGTGGTCGCCGATGCGCAGGAGCTGCGAGAGGACGACGAAGTAGAAGACGAGCGTCGGCATCGGGTTGCGGATGACGATCCAGCCGTTGGCCTCGAACCCCTCCTCGATGTCCACGTCGTCGCCGATGTCGAGGTCGCCGCTGACCATCAGGCGCCCGCCGACGTGGACCCGCTCGCCGAGGTAGGCGTCCTCGCCGACCAGCACGTTGCCGGCCACGTCACACCAGACGTCGAGCCGGCAGTCGCCCTCGGCCTCGATGTCGCCGCCGAAGCGCACCCGCTCGCCGGCGACGACGTTCCGGCCCCGAACCCCGAAGTCGACCGTCGACTGCCCCCCGACGACCACGTCGCCGTCGGTCACGAGGTCGTGCTCCTCGACGGTCGTCCCGTCCGGAACCTCCAGCGCGTCGAGCGGGTCGGAGCCGAGCGAGACGGACACGCGCGAGGCCACGACGTGACCGCACATAAACCGCCCGCCCCCGTCTGCCGGCCGTCTGACGCCCGGCCCGTGACGGATTTATACCTGCGCCGCCAACCGCGGCACATGACCGTTCTCTCGTTCGACGACCGGGGCGTCGACGTCGTGTACGAGGGGGTCGAGTTCCGCATGGAGAAGACCCTCATCGAGGAGGCAACCCGGAAGTCCTACCCCGACGT
>JBDGSZ010000109.1:0-6699 GCA_042217265.1 Haloferacaceae archaeon | reverse complement strand
CCATCTCCGACGCCATCTCGATGGGGACCGAGGGGATGAAGGCCTCGCTGATCTCCCGGGAGATGATCGCCGACTCCGTCGAACTCGTCGCGTTCGGCGAGCGCCTTGACGGGCTCGTCACCGTCGGCGGGTGTGACAAGAACATGCCCGGGATGATGATGGCCGCCATCCGCACGGACCTGCCGAGCGTCTTCCTCTACGGCGGCTCCATCATGCCCGGCGAGCACGACGGCCGGGAGATCACCATCCAGAACGTCTTCGAAGGCGTCGGCGCCTTCGCGGAAGGGGAGATCTCCGGGCGCGAACTCGACGAGATCGAGCGCCACGCCTGCCCCGGCGCCGGGTCGTGTGGCGGGATGTTCACCGCCAACACCATGGCCTCCATCTCGGAGGCCATCGGCTTCGCGCCGCTCGGCAGCGCAAGCCCGCCCGCCGAGGACGGGGCGCGGTACGACGAGGCCGCCCGGGCGGGCGAACTCGCCGTCGAGGCCGTCAAGGCGCGGCGCCGCCCCTCCGACTTCCTCACGAAGGCGTCGTTCGAGAACGCCATCGCCCTCCAGGTGGCCGTCGGCGGGTCGACCAACGCGGT
Source organism: Haloferacaceae archaeon (assembly GCA_042217265.1). Lineage (GTDB taxonomy): Archaea > Halobacteriota > Halobacteria > Halobacteriales > Haloferacaceae > CAZMLQ01. Next base: position 6,110 of record JBDGSZ010000109.1, on the reverse strand, counting down.
CCTCCACCTGCTCGCGATGGCCGCGGAGGCCGGCGTCGACCTCGACATCGAGGACTTCAACCGGATCAGCCGGCGCACGCCGAAGATCGCCGACCTCCAGCCCGGCGGCGAGCGGGTGATGAACGACCTCCACGAGGTGGGCGGCGTCCCGGTCGTCCTGAAGGAACTCCACGACGCGGACCTGCTCCACGGCGACGCCCTGACCGTCACGGGCGACACGCTCGCCGAGGAACTGTCGGCCCGGGACCCGCCCGCCGTCGCGGACCTCGACGTCGACTTCCTCCACACCGTCGACGACCCCATCCACGAGCGCGGCGCGATCCGCATCCTCACCGGCAACCTCGCGCCCGACGGCGCGGTCATCAAGATCACCGGGAGCGACCACCTCCACCACGAGGGGCCGGTCCGGGTCTTCGAGAGCGAGGAGCCCGCGATGGAGTACGTCCAGGAGGGCCACGTCGAGTCCGGCGACGTCATCTGTATCCGCAACGAGGGCCCGCAGGGCGGCCCGGGGATGCGCGAGATGCTCGGCGTCACGAGCGCGGTCGCCGGCCAGGGCCACGCCGAGGACGTCGCCCTGTTCACCGACGGTCGCTTCTCCGGCGCGACCCGCGGGTTCTCCATCGGCCACGTCGCCCCCGAGGCCTACGCCGGCGGCCCCATCGCCGCCCTCGAGGACGGCGACACGGTCACCATCGACGTCGACGACCTCGAGCTCTCGGTCGACCTGTCCGACGAGGAGATCGCCGCCCGCCTCGCGGACCACGACCCCGACCCGGCCTACGAGGGCGGCGTCCTCGCGAAGTACGGCGAGGCCTTCGGCTCCGCCGCCAACGGCGCGGTCACCAACCCCGGCGTCCGCGAGGACTGACGCGGGCCGCGCGGGCCGCGTCCGGCCGTCGACGGCGGCCGGTCGGGAGGGCCGGCGGACGGTGACGGCGGCGCCCGGGCGGGACGCCCCCGGAGTATAAGACGCCCGGCGTCGTGGGGCGGCGACATGACCGACGCCGTCGACGAGGCGCCGCTCGCGGAGGCGGTCGGCGCCCTCGCCAGCGGAGCCACCGACCCAGTCACGTACGCGAACGCGCGTTGCGACCGCGTCGAGGCGGTCGACGCCGACGTCAACGCGTTCGTCGACTTCGACCGCGACCGCCCGACCGCGGCGGCCGCCGCGGTCGGGCGCGAACACGAGGCCTGGGACCGACCGCCGCTGTACGGCGTCCCCGTCGGCGTGAAGGACATCTTCCACGTCGACGGCCTGCCGACGCGGGCGGGGTCGGACCTGCCGCCCTCGGCGCTCACGGGCCCGGAGTCGGCCGCGGTGACGGCGCTCCGCGAGGCCGGCGCCTACGTCTTCGGCAAGACCGTCACCACCGAGTTCGCCTACGCCCACCCCGGTCCGACGCGGAACCCTCACGATCTCGACCACACTCCCGGCGGCTCCTCCTCCGGGAGCGCGGCCGCCGTCGCGACGGGGCAGGTGCCACTCGCGCTCGGCACCCAGACCGTCGGGTCGGTCATCCGCCCCGCCGCCTTCTGTGGCGTCGTCGGGTTCAAGCCGAGCCACGGACGCATCGACGCCTCGGGCGTCGTCCCCTACTCCCCGTCGGCCGACCACGTCGGGACCTTCACGACGGACGTGGCGGGGACCCGCCTCGCCGCGTCGGTCCTCTGTGCGGGATGGGACGAGGCGGCCGCGACCCCCAGCGGCGAGCGGCCGACCGTCGGCGTGCCCGAGGGCGACTACTTCGACCACGCCACCGACGCGGGCCGGGCGGCGTTCGAGGCAGCGGTCGAGTCGCTCGACGCGACACACGAGGTCCGCCGGTTCGACCTCGACACGTCCGGCCCCTTCGAGCACCACCGGCGGCTCATCGCCGCGGAGTTCGCGCTCACCCACGCCGAGCGGTACGAGGCCCACGGCGACCGGTACGCGACGGTGTCGGCCGAACAGGTCGAGGAGGGCCGCGCCTACGACGTCGGCGACCTCGTCGACGGCCGGCGGAGTCAGGAGCGCTTCCGGGCGCGGGTCGCCGAGCGGATGGCCGAGGCGGGCGTCGACGTCCTCGCCTGCCCCGCCGCCCCCGGTCCGGCGCCCGAGGGCATCGACGACACCGGCGACCCGGCGATGAACCTGCCCTGGACCCACGCCGGCACGCCGGTCGTGGGGCTCCCCGCGGGCCGGGTCGACGGCCTCCCCGTCGGCGTCCAGTTCGTCGCCCCGTACGGCGCCGACGAGGCGCTGCTCGCGGCGGCGCCGGGGCTGGCGGAGGCGCTGCCGGCGGGCGAACTGGCGGTGTAACGGGACGAACGCCGAACCGGGTGTCCCTCGACGGATCGGACCCGGCCGGTCGGTCCCAGCGGACCGGGACTGCGGGGGTCAGTCGGCGCTCAGATCGACCGTGGCGAAGACCGCCCGTCTGGTCCGCTCGAACTTGCCGAAGAACCGGGCGCGGGTCTTGTCCTCGTCCCCGAGGCTCGCCTCACCCGCCTCGAACTCGAAGTAGAAGTCGTCCCCGTCCCGTCCCGTGTCGACCGGGGTCGCCCCGCCGGCCCGGTTGACCGTCCGGTACCACCCGAACCGGACCGTCTCGAGGTCCAGGCCCTGCGGAACCGGATTTTCGATGTCGTCGGTCGGGTCCTCCTCGATGTCCCGCACCGTCACCCGGTACGTGTTGTTGCGCTTCTGGACGGTGAGGTCGGCGTCGAGGCCCCGGGGGTAGGGGAGCGCCCGGAGCGTCAGCGGCGGGACGAGGAAGTTACCCCGGCGCTGGGTGGTGATGTAGTGGACGATGCCGTTGTCCTCCCGGGCGACGCTGCCGTCGTGTTCGAACCCGGGTTCGCCCTCGCCCGTGGGCAGGCCGAACGTCGAGGTGTCGAAGTCGACGCCGTTCATCGCCCGCCGGATGTACACCATGTAGGGGTTGAACCGCATCAGGGCCACGAACAGGTTTCCGGGCCTGTCCTGATCGGTCGAGACGGCGTCCCGACGGAGGAGCACCTGCGTGGCCTCCTGATCGCCGTCGTGACCGTCGACGTCCGGCCCCGGCCCCTCGGCCGCATTGGGATACTCCCCCGACTCCTCGAGTCGCTCTTTCGCGTCCTCGGTAAGGCGGTCGGACAGGTCGAACCGCGCCCGGGCGAGCTTCTGTGCGTGCCCGATTGCCCTGTTCTCCTCGGCGTCCTCCTGAACCCGTTCGGCGGCGTCGAGTCGGCGGTCCTTCTGGTCGTCGTCGTCGGCGTCGACGAAATCCGCGTCACCCTCGTCGGCCGTCGGCTCCGTCTTGCTGATGTCCCGCATCGGGAGGTCGCCGGGTGCGTTCGAGTCGCCGAGGTTCTCGCCCACATCGCCCGTGTTCGCATCGGTGTGGTGTGGGCTGAACATGCGGCTGCGCCGCTCGTCGAGGTCGTGGTCGTCGTACCAACCCCCCTGCCGGTCGCCGGCCTTCTCGCTGAGGTTGACGTCGAGCTTCGAGACGTGCTCGACCGTCCCCTGCGCGAACTGGCCGGGCGGCTTGGGTTCGACGAGCTTCTGGCCCTCGACCATCGTGACGGCGGTCTCCCGCGGGATGCTGTTCCGGTAGAGGTCGTTGAAACCCATCGAGAGCTCGGCGTCGTCGTGGAGCCGGTCGGTGTCGAAATCCGTGTCCTCCTTGAGCCGGCTGCTGACCGCCTCGTGCCCGGCGTGCCCGGTCTTCCGGTCCGGGTACCCCGTGGGCTTCTCGAAGATGCCCCGGAAGTTGTCCTCTGCGAAGTCGACGCCGTTGACCTCGGTCCGGTCCTGGCCGGGGAACCCCCACAGCGCCTCCTCCGCGGCGAGGAGGTTCTGCACGTGGTCGCTGGCCAGGTGTAGCGCCGCGTCGTGTTCGTCGGCGTGGACGGGTTCCTCGCGGTCCAGGGTCACCCCGTCGGTCTCGATCAGGTCCCGGGCCCGCAGCAGCCCCGGCTTGGGACCGTTGTCGGGGTTCAGCCCCGGCGGGAGCGTCTCGCCGAACCGTTCCTCGAAGTAGCCGGGCGAGTACCCCATCGTGAACAGGAGCCCGTCGTGACTCCACTGGAACGCCCGCTCGAGTTTGGAGAGCACGCGCTCGACGGTCCGGCGGTGGGCCGGGTCCGGACGACCCGACCCCGCGTAGTCGAGGTGGAGGACCAGGTTGTGCGGCGGATGGACCGACCGACCGCGCTGCTCGTTGAACGCCTCGTAGGCGTCCCACGCGTGCTGCCGGTTCGCCCGGTCGGCGAAGGTCGGCGGGTCGGCTGCGGCGGCCGTCTCGGGCATTCCGTAGAGCCCGACGGTCGTGCTGAGTGCGCTGCTCCCCCCGATGACGAGCGCGGATTTCATGAACGACCGCCTGTCTATCCCCCTGTCGTCCTCGTCCTCGCCGTTCCCTTCAGATTCCTCTCCGTTATGGACTGGGCATCCCATGTTGCCATCCCCCCGGTCAGGGTTAACATATCAACCGGAATGGTAATTCAAAAACTTTTTCCAAATTCCATCCGAACCGGTCCGGACTCGTGGACGTGCGACGGCCGTCGTGCCACCGACATCGATCCTGCCAGCGAGGGCGGCAAGAGTGACCGGAGAGCGACGACCGGTTCCGCTGACTGGGCCTTGCCGACCCGGTGGCTCACCACCGTGTGACAGCCCCTGACACGATCCGAGGGATTCCGAGGTCGTCCCCCGTCCGGATGGCGCTCCCCTCGCACACTCTTCCGCGCCGGATTCCGACGGCGACGAGCGGCGCCGTCGCCGCCCGATCCCGGTGGACCGGTCCGTGACATCCTCCTCCGCAGGTTCGGGCATCGCTCCCGGCGGGGCGCGTTGCTCCCGATCCCCCCGGGAAACTACCGTCTTCCAGTTCCCGGGAAATTTGCACGGAACAGTAACTCAGCGAGTAGGTGTGTACGGTCAGCGAAGCGGAGTGTGGGACCGCCGAGAATCGAACTCGGGTCCTGCGCACCCCATGCGCAGAGGATACCACTACCCCACGGTCCCGCGTGCTCAGGGAGGCCGGACGCGCTGTTAAGCGCTTCGCTTCGCGGTGCTGACGGCGCAGTCGGGGGACTCCGCGGCGGTCGGCCCCGCACTCCCGTCGGCCGGCGTGCGTCCCCTCCCCTGCCGATACGCCGCCCGGCCCGCCGGTTCAGACCAGCACCCGCTCCAGGTCGACGACCTCGCCGTCGTCGGCGCCCGGGTCGCCGACGAGGCGCCCGAGACAGACGGCGGCGCCGTCCGGCGTCCGGCAGGCGACGCGGTCGCCCCGGGCGGGGTCGCCCCGGACCTCGAGGACGCCGGGCGCGTAGACCGGCGCGCCGTCGGCGACCTGGGCCGCGGCGCTCGGCGCCACCACGACCGTCGGGAGGTCGTCGAGCAGCCGCTCGGCCGGGGAGACGGCCTCACGCAGGGGGTCGGCGTCGCCCCCGACCGCGAAGGCGAGGGCGTCGACGAGGTCGTGGAGCGAGACGAGGTCGCGGTCGTCGAAACCGCCCGTCCCGACCCGGCGGAGGTCGCCCATGTGGGCGCCGGTGCCGAGCGCCAGCCCGAGGTCGTGACAGAGCTTCCGGACGTACGTGCCGCTCTCGCACCGGACCCGCAGGAGCGCCCGCCGGCCGTCGACCTCGAGGACGTCGAGGTCGTACACCTCCCGGGTGCGCAGCCGGCGGACGACGGCGCTCTTGCGCGGGGGTTTCTGGTAGAGTTCCCCCTCGAACGCCCCCGCCACGTCCGCGAAGTCGGTCGGCGGCGGCCCGTGGAGTTCGAGGACGGCGACGTACTCCTTCGGGGCGTCCCGGAAGCGTTCGACCAGCCGGGTGGCGTCGCCGAGCAGGACGGGCAACGACCCGGTCACCTTCGGGTCGAGCGTGCCGGCGTGGGCGGCTCGGCCGGCCGGCTCCGCGCCGAGATCGGCGAGCGCGTCGTCGACCGCGTCCCGGACCCAGGCGCTCACCTCGTGAGCCGAGGGGCCGGGAGGTTTGTCGAGGTTGACGACGCCGAACCGGAGCAGTTCGGCCGGCGGGCGACGGTCGGGGGCGCCACGCATCTCAGAAGTCGTGCCGGACGCCCTCGACGGGGAGTTTCCCCTCGTCGCCGCCCGGGTCGTACCACTCGG
>JBDGSZ010000116.1:0-6707 GCA_042217265.1 Haloferacaceae archaeon | reverse complement strand
CCCGTCGAGATCAACCTCGTGAGCTACGCGGCGCCGATCGCGGCCGCGATCACCGGGTTTCTCCTGCTCGCCGAGGTCCCCACGCCGGCGACGGCGGTCGGGTTCGTCGCCGTCCTCGCGGGGTTCGCGCTCGTGAAACGCGCGGCGCTCCGGCGGGAGCTCCGCCGGCTCGGCCGGTGACGACGACCCCCGCCGCGGCCCCGTCCCGGACGAAACCGAAACGGCTTACCCCCCGCGACCGCAACCCGGCGACATGCTCACGAAGCGACGGACCCTGCTCGGCGTGGCCCTGATGCTCCTCGGCGTCGCGCTGTTCGTGCCGCCGGCGCTCCCGTCGGTCACCGGGCCGACGGTCTACGCCCTCGTCCCCGGCATCCTGCTGCTCACCGCCGGCACCTACCTCATCGGCACCGACGTGAGCGGCACCCCCGTCTAGGGACTTATGTGTCCCGGGGGTCGACTGCCCGGGCATGGCCGACGATCCCGAACCGGAGTACTTCCTGGACAACGAGCGGGTGCGCTCGTTCGTCGACACGGTCAAGGACATCGCCGACGACCACGAGACGGTCCCCGAACTCGTCTCCGCGCTCGAGGACCCCTTCGAGGAGCTCCTCCGCGAGGACGACTGGCTCCCCGAGAAGTACCGGACCCTCCCGCCGGAGGACTACGACGACAAGGGCGACATGGGCGACGACATCGCCCAGTGGCTGCTCTACCGCGAGGGGAACAAACTGGGGCTGTTCACGCTCGTCCTCCCCCACGGCGCGAGCACGCCGGTCCACGACCACCTCGCGTGGGGGCTGGTCGGCCTCTACGGCGGCCGCCAGCGCGAGGAGTTCTACCGCCGCGTCGACGACGGCGGCGACGTCGGCCGGGCGGAACTCGAACGGGAGCGCGTCGAGGAGATGGGCGAGGGCGACTACTACCGGCTCATCCCCCCGGAGGACGACATCCACGCCGTCGAGACGATATCCGAGGAGCCGAGCGTGAGCGTCCACCTGCTGGGCGCGGACGTTGGCTGCATCGACCGCCACGCCTTCGATCCCGACTCGGACTGGGTCGAACTCTTCCAGTCGGGGTACACCAACGTCGCCTGTGACTACGAGGCCGGGAAGGGCCACGCCCACAGCCACGACCACGACTACGAGGACCACGCCCACGACCTCGACGGGGGGACCGCGAGCGACTGATGGCCGTCGCCCCGCTTTCCGACCTCGCCGCCCGGGCGGGCGACGGCGACGTCGTCGCGCTCGGGGGCAAGACGCTCCACCGCGCGCCGATGGCGCTGGTTCGCGCACTCGCCCGCGCGGGAACGACCGACCTCACCCTCGTCGGCCTCGCCAACTCGATGGACGCGGACCTGCTCTGTGGGACCGGCGACGCCGCCGCGATCCACTACGGCTACGTCGGCTTCGAGGCGCTCGGTCTCGCGCCCAACTACCGTCGAGCGGTCGAGGGGGGCGACCTCGACGCCCGCGAGGGGACCTGCTACACCGTGGCGACGATGCTCCGGGCCGCGACGCAGGGCGTCCCGTTCCTGCCGGTCGCGGGCCTGGAGGAGAGCGACCTGCCCGCCGTGAACGACGCGCTGGGCGAGACCGCGTGCCCGTTCACCGGCGAGTCGACCGCCGCGGTCCGGGCCGTCCGCCCCGACGTCACGCTGGTCCACGCCGCCGAGGCCGATCCCGACGGGAACCTCCGCCTCGGCGGGGCGGACCTGACCGAGAGCCTCGCGGCCGCGGCCGGCGACGTCGTCCTCGCGACGGCCGAGCGGGTGGTCGACCCGGGGACGTTCGTCGAGCGGCCGGGCGACACGGACGTGCCCGCCCATCTGGTCGACGCCGTCGCCGAAGTCCCGTACGGCGCCCATCCGTGTGCCTGCCCCGGCGAGTACGACTACGACGCCGCGCACCTGCGCGAGTACCTCGACCGGTCGAAGGATGGGGCGTTCGCGGCGTGGGCCGACGAGTTCCTCGCCGGCGACGAGTCGGCCTACCGGGAGCGGGCGGTCGCCGGCCGGACCGAGGAGTTCGCGTGGGACGGCGCCGACGCGCCGTCGCCCCCGGCGGGGGCGGAGCCGTGAGCGTCGATCCGGCGCCCGACTCCGACGCCACCGTCGCGGAGGTCATGACCGCGGCCCTGGCCCGCCGCCTGGAGCGGGTGGACAACGCCTTCCAGGGCTTCGCCTCGCCGCTCCCGACCGTCGCGCTCCGCGCGGCCCACGAGGCGGCCGGCGTCACCCACCTGAGCGCGTCGGGCGCGGTCGACGGTCGGCCCGCCCGGGCGCCCCTGTCGACCGAGAGCGCCCGCCTGCTCGAGGGGGCGACGGCCCACTTCACGTCGCCCGAGGCGTTCGACATGGCCGCGCGGGGGAACGTCGACGTGATGTTCGTCGGCGCGGCGCAGTTCGACCGCCGCGGGCGGATGAACGGGACGGTGGCGGGGTCCTGGGACGACCCCGCGGTGAAGTTCGGCGGCGGCGGCGGGAGCGGGTCGCTCCTGCCCCTGGTCCGGCACGCGTGGGGCTGGCGGACCGAACACTCGCCGCGCACCCTGCCCGCCGAGGTCGACTTCGTGACCGCCGAGGGGAACCTCGACTACCTCCTGACCCCGCTCTGTGCGTTCGAACGGGTCGGCGACGGCCTGGCCGTGACGGCGCTTCACCCCGGCGTCGAGCGCCGCGAGGTGCGCGAGCGGACCGGGTGGGACGTCCGGTTCGACGACCCCGAGCGCACGGACCCGCCGACGGAGGCGGAACTGGACCTGTTCGAGCGCGTCGACCCCGACCGGGTGCGGCGGTCCGGGTTCGCCGAGCTCGACCCGCTGTAGCCGCGGGGCCGTCGCCGCGTGTCCGACGGGCGCGGCGCTCAGGCCACGACGTCGCCCGCGCGGAGGCGGTCGATCTCCTCGTCGTCGTACCCCACCTCGGCCAGCACCTCGTCGGTGTGTTCCCCGAGCAGCGGCGGGGCGGTCCGGGCCTCGGCGGGCGTCCGCGAGAACTGCATGGGACAGCCGGGCATCTCCACCTCGCCGTACTCGGGGTGGGTGACGGCGGCGCGCATCCCCCGCGCCCGGACCTGCGGGTGGTCGTACACCCCCGCCATGTCGTTGATTGGGGTGGCGGGGACGTCGTGGGCCTGCATCAGCTCGACGAGTTCGTCGGTCGCGTACGCGGCGGTCTCCTCCTCCAGCATCGGTTCGAGAGTCCCGCGGTTGCGCACCCGGGCGTCGTTGTCGGCGAACCGCTCGTCGTCGAGGAGGTCCTCGCGGTCGAGCGCGGCACAGAAGTTCGGCCAGAGGTTCTCGGAGGGGACGGCGACGACGGCGTAGCCGTCGGCCGTCGGGAAGGCCTGGTAGGGGACGATGTTCTTGATCTTCCCGCCGAGCCTTCCCGGCGGGTCGTCGGTCGCGAAGTAGAACATGGCCGCGTAGGTGTTGAGCGCGGCCTGCGCGTCGAGCAGCGCGAGGTCGAGCTTCTGTCCCTCGCCGTCCCCGAGTTCGCGCTCGAGGAGGGCGGCGAGCACCGACTGCGTGGTGTAGTAGCCGGTGGCGAGATCGGCGATGGCGACCCCGACTCTGACCGGGCGGCCGTCGGGTTCGCCGGTGATCGACATCATCCCGCCCTCGGCCTGGATGACGAGGTCGTACGCCGGGCGGTCGCGGTCCGGCCCCCACTCGCCGTACCCCGTGACGTGGGCGTAGACGAGTTCGGGGTTGCGCTCGGAGAGGGTAGCGTAGTCGAGGCCCCAGTCGGCCATCTTGCCGACGCGGAAGTTATGGATGAGGACGTCCGCCTCGTCGGTCAGGCGGCGGAGGACCTCGCGGCCCTCCTCGGTCGCGAGGTTTAGCGCCACCGAGCGCTTGTTGCGGTTGATGCTCAGGTAGTAGGCCGCCTGGTCGGTGTCGCCGTAGGCCGGCGGCGTCCAGGCGCGGGTCTGGTCGCCGCCGTCGGGCCGTTCGACCTTGATCACGTCGGCGCCGAGGTCGCCGAGCTGCATGCCGCAGAAGGGTCCGGCGAGCACCCGCGAGGCGTCGACCACGGTCAGGCCGTCGAGGGGGCCGGCGTCGCCGCTCGGCTCCTCGGCCTCGCCTGTCACGCCGCTCCCTCCGCTCGGCCGTCGGTCGGTCGTGGCATGTCCGGGCACGTCGCGCCGGGGGGTCAAAAGCCTCCCTCACGCGACCCGGTCGGACCACCACTCCAGCCACTCGGCCAGCGGCCCGCGGGTGCCCTCGACGCTGACGGCGACGGTGCCGTCGAGGCGCCACCGGGCCCGCGGGGAGTCTTCGCCCATCCGGACCGGCACGTCGACCTCGAACCCGTCGAACGAGCAGACGAACTCCTCGTCGCGCTCGATGGTGGCGTCCAGCAGGTCGTCCACGGCGTCGAACCAGGTCTCGCCCTCCGCGAAGCCGACGGCTCGCCGCTCGGTCGTGGTTCCGGCGGGCGCGTCGCTCCCCTCAGCGCGTCCCTGCCGGGGTTCGTTCGCCATCGAGTGGAACCTGTCCCGACGAGGGCTTGTATCTTCCGCCGCGATGTCGCGGCCGCCTTTCGGCGGCGTGACGGACCGCCCCGACGGCGCCTCACTCACCGGCCAGCGACTCCCGCACCCGGCGCCGGACGTGGGCGTAGTCGAACGGCGGGCGGGCGTCGGGGTCGACGGGGTCGACCTCGCAGGCGATCAGGGCGGCGCCGTCGTGGTCGACGGCCTCGCGGTACGCCGCCTCGAAGCCGGCGGTGGTGTCGACCGCGGCGGCGTCGATGCCACAGCCGCGGGCGACCGCGGTGAAGTCGGTCGTCGTCGCGTGGGTGCGCTGGCCCCCGGTCGTCTCGTAGACGCCGTTGTCGAAGACGACGACCACGAGGTTGCCGGGGTCGACGCCGCCGACCGTCGAGAGCGCGCCGAGGGACATGAGCATGGAGCCGTCGCCGTCGAGCACCGTCACCTGCTCGTCGGTCGCGACCGCGAGCCCGAGGCCGACGGGGGTGGTCACGCCCATGCTCCCCCACTGGTAGAGGTTGCGGTCGCGGTCCTCGACGGCGGCGAGGACGTACGAGGCGACCCCGAGGTTCGAGACCACCGCGGCGTCGGGCGTCTCCGCCAGGACCGCCGCGGTGCAGTCGTACTGGTCCGCGGTCATCGCTCGGCCTCCTGCTTGTAGCCCGTGACGGTCGAGTCGAGGAGCACGACGTACGGCGTCTCGGTGGAGAAGGCGCTCGCGGCGGCCATCCGGGAGCGGCGGGCGACGTCCTCGGGACGCTCGACGACGTGGTTGCGCACGCCCACGGCGTCGAGGACGTCGGGCATGTTGTACCCCATCGGTACCTGCGCGAGGTTGAACTCCCCGAGGTCCCCCCGCCGAGAGACGAGCCCGACGAAGGGGATGCGCGCGGGAACCGAGAGCGAGCCGACGGCGTTGAACGTGTTGGCGAGGCCGCTGGACTGGCAGACAAGCGCGCCCCGGCGCCCCCCGACCCACGCGCCGGAGAGCACGCCGACCGCCTCCTCCTCGCGGGACACGAGGACAGTCTCGACGCCGTCGGCGGCGGCCAGCGCGTCGGTCAGCGGGTCGATGGCCGAGTCCGGGAGGTGGACCGCGAGGTCCACCCCGACCTCCTCGAGCGCGTCGACTGTGTCACGCGCCCACTCGTCGTCGTCCATGCCCGGCGGTGCGACCGGAGCCGTATCAATCCACCCGCCCCGGCGTGGCCTGCCGGGTCGTCCGCGGTCAGGCGTCGTCCTCGTCCGACCCGCCGACCTGGCCGACCCGCTGGTGCTGGGTGCCACGCAGGGAGTCCTCGTCGGGTGCCACCCGGCCGTCGAAGGGCCGTGGACCGTCGTCGCCGCCCGCCCGCCGCCGTTCCATCCAGGCCGCGAAGGCGGCGACCAGCGCGACGCCGACGGTCACCACCACCCCGGAGACGAGCGGCGGGCTTCCGGGGCCGGGCAGGAGCACGAAGAGCCACACGTACAGGGGAACGAGATAGAGGAACGACATCGCCGCGGAGAACCCCCCGCCCCACCTGCTGATGCCGGGCAGGAAGGCGAGCGCCTCCGCGAAGTCGTCGGTGTTGCCCCAGACCATCGCCGGCAGGCCGAGCCAGAAGAACGGGAACCAGACGGGGAAGGTGACGGCATACACCAGCGCGACCGCGGCGTTGCGAGCCGTTGCGCCGGGACGCATGCCGGGGACGTACTTCGCGGCGGGCATACCGGGGCCAGGCGGCGCCGGAGCCTAAGGGTTCCGACCGACCGCGGCCACGTTTATGTCTCGGGGGGGCTTCCGGGGGGACGTGACCGGGCCGCTCTCCGACGTACGGGTGCTCGACCTCGGACAGATCTACCAGGGCGGGTACGCCGGGCTCCTCCTCTCGTACCTCGGCGCCGACGTGGTGAAGGTCGAACCGCCGTGGGGCGAGAACGTCCGCACGCGCACCGAGGACGGGATGCCCCCGCAGGTCCAGTTTCTCAACGCCAACAAGCGCGGGGTGACCGTCGACCTCCGGAGCGAGCGGGGGCGTGACCTCCTGCGCGAACTGGTCGCGGAGGCCGGCGTGGACGTCCTCCTGGAGAACTTCTCGACCGGGACGATGGACAGCCTGGGGGTCGGGTACGACGACCTCCGCGGGCACAACCCCGAACTCGTCTACGCGCACGGCTCCGGCTACGGCGACGACGGCCCCTACGCCGACTACCCGGCGATGGACC
>JBDGSZ010000064.1:0-6859 GCA_042217265.1 Haloferacaceae archaeon | reverse complement strand
CGTTGCGAACGAGCCCGTGGAGCTCGTAGCCGTCGTCTCGGTTACCCCAGTAGCCCGGCGGTGACGGCTTCTCCGTGACGGATGGGTCGTCTGAGTGATATTGATCGAGGAGGCGGAAGAACGCCCGCCATGCTTCGCTGTTCTTCCGGGCGACCTGTTGACAGGCGGCTTTGCCGAGGATAGGTGCGTAGTCGCCGTACAGGTCATCGTACTCGACGTCCCACACGTCCTCGTCGTCGGTGAAGTAGGCTTGGCGGCGTCGGTACGTGATCTGGTTCCACAGGGGGGCGTGGGCGGCCAACCACTCGAACAAGCACTCCCGATACCGGTTGCTCACCGGGTTGGCGGTGTACTCGTTCGTTCGCCGCGGTCGACCGCTCACCATTCATAATCTAGTTCAAAGCAACACTAAACGTTGGGATTGCAGTTGAGCGGTCGAACGGAGGTTGGGTGTCGTGTTGTCGGCTTCATCCCACGGCTGAAGCCGTGGGCTTTCGCCTTGTATCTGTGTAACGCCGGCACGCGGGGCGGCGACGGCACCACGCCGTCGGCGTTATTGTCCGTCCGGTTCCGGCTCCCGCAACCGCTCCTCGGCGCAGACCTTCACGATGGACTTGGCGATGGCGAGGCCGCCGGAGACGGGGTCGAGCGTCGTCTCGCCGGCCCGCTCGCGGTACTCGATGGGCTCCTCGACGACGTCGTAGCCGCGCATCAGCGGCCGGAGGAGCAGCTCGGCCGAGAGCCCGGTGTTCTCGGTCCACGCGATCCGGTGAAGCAGGTCGCGGCGGTAGGCCCGCATCCCCGTGGTCGTGTCGTGGACCCGCTCGCCGGTCAGCGCGCTCGCGAGCAGGGCGAAGGCGACGTTCCCCAGGCGGTTGAACGCGGGCATCGGGTCCGCGCCGTGGTAGAGGCGGTCGCCGCTCACCACGTCGTACCCCTCGTTGATCCGGTCGAGGAAGTCCGGCAGGCGCTCCATCGGGTACGTGTCGTCGCAGTCGGTCGTGACGACCACCGGCCGGTCGGGCGTCAGGACCGCCTCCCGCACCGCGACGCCGTAGCCCTGGGGCTCCTGCCGGATCACGGTCGCGCCCTTCTCCTCGGCGATCTCCGGCGTCCGGTCGCTCGACCCGTCGACACAGACCACCTCGGCCCGCCCGTCGGTCACGCGGTGGACGTCGTCGATGACCGTCCCCACCGCCTCCTCCTCGTTGTACGTCCCCATCACGACCGCCAGGTCGTCGAAGCCGAAGTCGTCCGCCGACTCCGGTGCCGACTCGGCCCGTTCCTCCGCCCCGACGTCGACCGCGGTCTCAGCTGCCATGCGTCGCGGTATCCGCCGGCCGTACTTGTGCTTTTAGGTTCGCCAAAACGAAGGGTCGGTGCGCCGGCGCCGCCAAACGTTAACTCGGCTCGGCCACCAGGCCGCGTATGCGGTTCGAACTGACGGACGAACAACGGCGGATCCGGGACGCGGTACGCGAGTACGTCGAGTCGGAGATCGCTCCGGTCGCGAACGACCTCGACCGGGCGGGCGAGTACCCCGCCCGCATCCTCGCCGACCTCGCCGATCAGGGCATCGTCGGGATGACCCTCCCGGAGGAGTACGGGGGGCTCGACTGCGACCTGGTGACCTACGCGGTCGTCGTCGAGGAGCTCGCGGCCGCGCTGATGGCGGTCCCCTCGGCGATCAACGTCCACGTCATCACCGCGACGCTGGTCGACCGGTTCGGCGACGAGGCGCTCCGCGAGGCGTACCTCCCCGGGATGGCCACCTACGACACGGTCGGCGCGTTCGGCCTCACCGAGCCGGAGGCCGGCAGCGACAACGCGGCGATGGAGACCCGGGCGCGCAAGGAGGGCGACGAGTGGGTCATCGACGGGACGAAACGCTGGATCACGAACTCGCCGAAGGCCGACGTGGTCTCGGTCTTCGCCCGGACCGGGCCCGAGGAGGACCGGCACCACAACGTCAGCGCCTTCCTCGTCCCCACGGACGCCGACGGGTTCGAGGTCGGGAAGGCCTGGGACACGCTGGGGCTCAACAGCCTCGACTCCTGTGACCTCCACCTGGACGGCGTTCGGGTCCCCGAGGACCACCTCATCGGCGAGGAGAACGAGGGGTTCATGCACCTGGTGAAGGGCCTGAACGTCGGGCGGATCAACGTCGCCGCCCGGTGTGTCGGGATGGCCCGCGCCGCCCTCGACGACTCGGTAGACTACGCCCGGGAGCGGGAGCAGTTCGGGCAGGCCGTCGGCGAGTTCCAGGGGATCCGGTGGAAGATCGCGGACATGGCGTTGCGGACGGACGTCGCGCGCCTCCTCACGCTTCGGGCCGCCGACTGCGCCGACCGCGACGCCGGCACGAAGGGCCTGGAGGCGAGCATGGCCAAGCTCCAGGCCAGCGAGGCCGCCGTCGAGAACGCCCTCGAGGCCATCCAGATCCACGGCGGCTACGGCTACACCAAGGAGTACGACGTCGAGCGGTACCTCCGGGACGCGAAGCTGCTGACCATCGGGGAAGGGACCAACGAGATCCACCGCAACATCATCGCCGACCGGGTGATGGAGCGGTGAGCGGGCCCGACGCGGCGCCGCCGCTGGCGGGCACCACGGTCGTCGAGCTCGGGCACATCATCGCCGCCCCCTTCGCCGGGGTCGTGCTGGCCGACCTCGGCGCCGACGTGGTGAAGGTCGAGCGGCCGGGCGCGGGCGACGTCGTCCGGTCGCTCGGCGACAGCGGGCGGGCCATCCTCGACGCGTTCAACCGGAACAAGCGCTCGGTCGCCCTCGACCTCAAGTCCGAGGGCGGGCGCGAGGCGTACCGCGACCTGGCCGCCGAGGCCGACGTCGTCGTCGAGAACCTCGGCCCGGACGCCGCCGACCGCCTCGGCGTCGGGTACGGGACCCTCGCGGAGCGCAACCCCGGACTCGTCTACTGCTCCATCAAGGGGTTCTTCGAGGGGCCGTACGGCGACAGGCCGGGGATGGACATGGTGGCCGAGGCGATGTCCGGGCTCTCCGCGATGACCGGCGACGCCGACGACCGCCCGCTCCGGGCGGGCACGTCGGTCGCGGACGTCGGCGCGGCGATGTACGGGGTCATCGGAACCGTCCTCGCCCTGCGGGAGCGCGACCGGACGGGCCGCGGACAGCGCGTGGACGCCTCGCTGTTCGGGTCGATGGCGCACTGGACCGGGTACTGGACGGCGTACGCCGACCTGACCGGGGACGACCACCCGCCGCTCGGCTCCTCGCATCCCGCGTTCGCGCTCTACGACGTCTTCCGGACGGCCGACGACGAGTGGGTCTTCGTCGGCGTGACGACCGAGCGCCACTGGCCGGCGTTCTGCCGGGCCGTCGGGCGGGAGGAGTGGCTGGCCGACGAGCGGTTCGAGACCGCCGCCAAGCGCCACGAACACGCGGACGAACTCGTCGGGATGGCCCGGGACGTGCTCCGGGAGCGATCCCGGTCTGACCTCGTCGCGGCCCTCCTCGACGAGGACGTCCCGGCGGCGCCGGTCAACCGGCCGTCGGACCTGGTGGACGACCCGCACCTGCGCGAGACGGGGCTGCTGGCGGCGGTCGAGGGCGCCGGGGGCGAGCGGGTGCGGACGACGACGACGCCGATCCGCGGCGAGCGGATGACGACGAGCCAGCGGCGGCGACCGCCGGCGCTGGGCGAACACACCCGCGAGGTGCTGTCGGAGCTGGGCTACGACGCCGCGGCGGTCGAGGCGCTATGCGAGTCGGGGGCCGTGGACGACGGCGCGGAGGGCGACGCCGACGACGGCGCAGGGGAGGGATGACGGCCGCCGGGGACGTCACCCGAGGGCCGGCTGACCCGCCGCTGGCTGTCAGCTGACCCCGCGGCCGCCGCCGCCCTCCTCCAGCCGCTCGGCCTGATCGACGAGGTAGCCCATCAGGTCGCGAGCGGTCCCCTCGACCGCAGCCAGGTCGTCGTCAGACCGGCCGCTCACCGAGACCGACAGTTGGTAGAGGTCCAGCTCGACCGTCGGGACGGTGTCGTCGTCCGTGTCGCCGTCGGCGTCGCGGGCCCCGTCGGTCGCCGCGCCGTCGGTTGCGTCGTCGGGCATACGCCCGCGACGGGGGGCGCGGTCAAAAACGTCCCGGGGCCGGCGGACCGCCGTCCGGGACGGTCGCCCGGTGGAGCCGGTCGGTAACCAGGTCCGCCAGCGCGCGGAGGTTCTCGGCGTCCTCGCGGTTGTACGAGACGAGCCGGTCCAGCGCCGCGCGGTCGCCGGCCTCGTACTCCCGCCAGAGGCGGACGGCGTCCCGGCCCGAGATGTCGGGCCGGCCGCGGTCGATGCCCACCTCGCGCTCGATCCGCTTCAGCCCGCCCGTCAGGTCGAGGCGGCGACAGGGGTACATCAGGTCGAGGTGCGGACGGTCCAGGGCGAGGTCGAACGACGTCTCGAGGAACGGGACGTCGAACCGCCTGCCGTTGAACGTGACCAACAGCGGCGCGTCGCCGAGGTGCTCCCGGAGCGCCCCGGCGGTGAGGTCGTCGCCGCGGACCAGGGTGGTCGTCTCCCCGCCCCGGTGGACGCTGACGGTCGTCACGCGGTCGCGGTCGTGGTCCAGCCCGGTGGTCTCGATGTCGAAAAAGCAGGCGTCGTCACGGAAGTTCTCGTAGAGCCGCCACCCCTCGGAGTCGGGGAACTCGCGGGCGAAGTAGTCGGCGTCGCCGGCCGCCAGTCGGTCGGTCGCCTCGTCGAGGAACGCCTCGATGCGCTCGGCCGTGGTCGACCCCACCACCGACCCGTCGAACGCCTCCCAGCGGGTGACCCCCGCCTCCCAGAGGCGCCGCTCGGTGGTCTCGCCGACCCCCCTGACCGGGATGAAGCTCTGCTCGATGCGCACGCCTCCGGTTCGGGGGCCGCTCGTACCTAAACCTCCCGTCCCGCGAGCCGCGCCGCGACGGCGCCGTCGAGGTCGGCCATCGCGGCCGTCGGGGCGTCGGGGACCGCGCCGTCCACCTCCCGCTCCGTGTACCCGGTTCCGGTCGCGACGAGGACGACGTCGTCGTCCGGGTCGAAGGCGCCCCGTTCCCCGAGGCGCCGCGCGCCGGCCAGCGTCGTCGCGCACGCGGACTCGACCCGCAGGCCCGCCCGGTCGGCCAGCGACCGCCGGGCGTCGAGGACGGCGTCGTCCCCGACCGCGAGGACGCCCCCGCCGGTCGCCCGGGCGGCCGCGAGCGCCCGGGTCCCGCTCGGCGGGTCGGCGTTGGCGATGGAGTAGGCGACCGTCTCCCCGCCCTCGACCGGGGTCACCGCGTCGTCGCCGCGCTCGAACGCCTCGGCTATCGGCGCGCACGCGGCCGCCTGGACGAGGTAGAGCCGCGGCGGGTCGGCGAGCCCGGCGGCGGCCGCCTCGCGGAACGCCTTCCGGACGCCGCTCGCGTGACCGCCGCTGGAGACGGGCATCACCACCGCGTCCGGGACGTCCGGCGCGAACGACTCCAGGACCTCCAGCCCGGTCGTCTTCTGTCCCGCGACCCGCAAGGGGGTGTCGGAGTTGACGAACGCCACACCGTGCTCCCGGCCGACGCGGAGCGCCTCGTGGTAGAGGCGCCCGTAGTCGCCCGCGACGCGCAGGATATCGGGGTCGTGCCGGGCGATGAGCGACAGGCGCTCGGCCGGGACGTCCGCGGGGACCAGCACCAGGCAATCGAGGCCCGCGCTGGCGGCGTGGGCGGCCATCGACCGCGCCATGTTGCCGTGCGAGACGGTCCCGACGGCGTCGGCGCCCCCGGCGGCGGCCGCGGCGACGCCGACGGCGCTCCCGCGGTCCTTGAACGTCCCCGTCGGGTTCGCGCCCTCGACCTTGACGTGGACGCGGGCGCCGACGTCGCCGTCCAGGCGCGGCGCGCGGACCAGCGGGGTGCCGCCCGCGCCGCCGGCCAGGCCGTCGGGTCGGTCGACGGGCAGGAGGTCGGCGTAGCGCCACATCGACCGGTCGCCGCCGTCGGGCCAGGTGAACCCCGCGGCGTCGACGTCGAACCAGTACGGCTCGCCGCAGTCACAGCGCGCGCCGCCGTCGGGCGGCGCCGTCGCGTCGCAGGCGTGACAGCGAAGCGTCGCGTCCATGGGCCGGCCTGCGGGGCGGGCGACAAGAGCGTGTCCGTCGCGGCGACGGTCAGCCGTCGTGGTGCCCGCCGCCGCCCGCGACGTCCGGGTGGACCGGGTTGAAGACGCCCTCGGGGTTCTCCTTGTGGACCCAGACGTGGAGGGTCTCGAGGGCCGGATGCGTGGCGGCGAGGTCGACCACGCGGGTCTCGTCGCCCTGGTCGGCGTCCGGGCTCTCGACGCCCCACCGCAGCGCGACCTCGTCGCCCGACGCGAGGTCCGTGTCCGGCGGCCGGAAGGCGGCCCAGTTGTCGTTC
The DNA here is from genome assembly GCA_042217265.1 of Haloferacaceae archaeon. Classification (GTDB taxonomy): domain Archaea; phylum Halobacteriota; class Halobacteria; order Halobacteriales; family Haloferacaceae; genus CAZMLQ01. The sequence continues at coordinate 456 of JBDGSZ010000064.1, read as the reverse complement.
GTCGTCAGCGCGTCGAACCCCAGGTCCGGGGGCGCGTCCGCGCGCCCGTTCCCGTTCGCGAAGACGTGCGTGTACGACTCGTGGGTGTGCCATTCCTCGCTCGCGTCGGCCCCGCCGTCGGCGAACAGGTCCGGCGTGCCGTCGGCGGCGTCAGCCGGAATCGCCCACTCGACCGCCACCAGGTTCAGCTCCCGGTCGTACGTGAGGACCTGCGGTTTCGACCGCGAGAGCCCTTCCTTGGCGGCGGCCTTCACCCGGTCGTTGTTGATGAAGTGCCACCCCTGTCCCGGGGCGACGGGTCCGGCGACGCGGAAGCCCGCCGCGAGCGCCTCCTTCGGATCGCTGTACTGCTCCGTCGACGAACGAACCTCCTCGAGCTGGGATTCGAGCGTCGAGCCGGACGACCGCGACGCGGCGCATCCGGCGAGCCCCGTTGCGATGCCCGTTGCCCCGATG
>JBDGSZ010000048.1:0-6923 GCA_042217265.1 Haloferacaceae archaeon | reverse complement strand
TGCCCGGCCCGGGGGCCTCCGCGTCCATCAGCTGTGCGCCGCCGACCGAGAGCTGGGGCAGGATGGCGACCGCGAGGACGACGATGCCCATCCCGCCGAGCCACTGGGTGAGCTGCCGCCAGAGCATCACGGCGCGCGTGTGCGAGGCGAAGGAGATGTCCCCGAGCACCGTCGCGCCGGTCGTCGTGAAGCCCGACATCGACTCGAACAGCGCGTTCGCGGGGTCGGCGAGCGTCGACTCGGGATGGAGCGGCGCCACCAGCCCCGGCACGCCGTGGGCCTCGACGAGGTACGGGACCGCGCCGACGGCAGCGACGGCGAGCCACGTCACGCCGACCATCAGGAACCCCTCGCGGGCCCCGATGTCAGGCTCGGGACTGAGCCGCTCGAGGCCCGTGCCGACCACGGCGGTGACGAGCGCCGCGACGACGAACGGGGCGATCGACTCGCCGTAGTAGAGGGCGACGACGAGCGGCGCGAGAAGCGGGACCGCGAGGTAACGCAACACCGTCCCGACCAGGGCGAGGCTCGCCCGATAGCGGACGGCGAGGTTCACGTCTTCCCCACTCGACCGACGCCAACAAGAAGGTCCCGGCTCGTCGCAGGACGTGCCGTCGCGGGCGCTCAGAGCTTCGCGGCGAGCTCCTCGGCCGCCGCCGCGGGCGCGAAGGCGACGACGTGGTCGCCCGGTTCGAGGGTGGTGTCGCCCCGCGGAGTCACGAACGCGCCGTCGCGGGTGATGGCCCCGAAGACGATCCGATCGGGGAGGTCGGCGGTCGCCTCGCGGATGGTCCGGCCAACGAGCGGCCCCTCGTTCCCGACCTCGACCTCGATCACCTCGGCCTCGGCCGACTCGATGAGCGCGACGTTCTCCGCCCCGCCCTCGCGGGTGAAGCGGGTGATCTCCTCGGCGACGACCGCCCGCGGGCTGATGGCCACGTCGACGCCGACGGTCTCGAACAGGTCGATGTAGGTGTCGCTGTCGACGATGGAGACCGTCCGGTCGACGCCGAGCCGGTCGGCCAGCAGGCAGGCGAGCAGGTTCTTCTCGTCCGCGTCGAGGGAGCTCACGAGCACGTCGGCCTCGCCGACGTGCTCCCGCTCGAGGAAGTCGACGTCGGTCGCGTCCGACTGGAGCACCACCACGTCGGACAGCTCCTCGGCGAGCCGTCGGGCCCGGTCGGGGTCCTGTTCGATCAGCCGCACGTCGATCCCCCGGTCGACGAACAGGCGGGCGACGTGGTACCCGACGTCCGACCCCCCGACGACCACGGCCTCGTCGACCTCCCGGCGTCCCTCGATTCCGGCGACCGTCGACGCGAACCCCCGGACGCTCTCCGGGCTCCCGATGACGACGGCCCTGTCCCCGCCGCGGATCCGCGTCCCGCCGGTCGGGACGGTCACCTCGCCCTCGCGGATGATCGCGGCGAAGGTCAGCGAGTCGAACCGGTCGGCTTCGGCGACGGTCTCGCCGGCGACCGTGCTGTCATCGGCGACGTCGAACTCGGCCATCTGGACGTCGCCCTCCGCGAACACCTCGACGTCGATGGCGGCCGGCAGGCCGACGACCCGGACGACCGTCTGCGCGGTGAGCAGGTTGGTACAGACCATGAAATCGACGCCGAACGCCCCCTCCGAGCGCCGCCAGGTCTTCAGGAACTCCGTCCGCTTCACCCGCGCGATGGTGAACCCGTCGCCGACCGCCTTGGCCGTCGAGCAGACGACGAGGTTCGTCTCGTCGTCGTCCGTCGAGGCGATGACCATGTCCGCCGCGTCGGCCCCGGCCTCGTCCAGGGTGTCCACGGACGTCCCGTCGCCCTCGATCGCCAGCACGTCGAGCGAGTAGGTCAGCTCCTCGACCCGGTCCGAGTCGCGCTCGACGACGACGACCTCGTGGCCGTCGGCGAGGTCCTCGGCGATGCTCGACCCCACCTGTCCGGCGCCGACGATGACTACGCGCACGCGCCTCGAACTCCCGTCACGCCACGCCGTGCGTCCGGCACCCGTATCACCCTTTTGGACCCTTCTCCGTTTTCGCCGCCGTTCGGTCCGGCCCGCGGGCCCTACACCTCTCGCTCGACCCGCAGTTCGACCTCGCGACGCCGCCCCTCCAGGTCAGCGACGACGCGCTCGACGATCCGCTCGGCCTCCTCCAGGACCAGCGGCCTGACCCGGTCGACCACGCCGTCCAGGGAGACGAACCGTGGGAGGTCGACGGCGTCGCCCGTCAGGGAGCCGGCGTCGAACCCCGCCTCGAAGAACACGCGGCTCGCGGTCCCCGCGTCGGCCGGCGCGTCCGCGGGGAGCTCCGCCGGTTCGACCCGCCACCGCCCTTCGGCGTCGAACTCCCCGACGATCCGCCAGTCGATCCGCTCCGGGCGCTCGACGCCCGTCACCTCCGACCGGGCCGTGTACGACAGCTTCCACCAGGCGAAGTGGAGCCGGTACCGGGTTCCCGCCCCGCCGTCGCCGTCCCGGTCGACGCCCTCTAGGTACTCCGAGTAGCGGGCGTAGCGGGGGAAGTCGACGAGGAAGTCGAACACCTCCTCTCGGGGGAGGTAGACGAGCGTGCTGACCGTGATGCGCTCCACGCCCGCGGTAGGTGACGGGTCCGCGTAACCTTTGGGGCCACGGACGGCGAACGGTGAAGTACCGGGCCGTTCAACGCCCGGCCATGCCGGAGTACGAGCGGGTCCTCGTGCCGACCGACGGGAGCGAGGGCGTCGACCGGACGCTTGACCACGCGGTGCGGCTCGCGGCGGACCACGGCGCCCGCGTCCACGCGCTCAGCGTGGTCGACCGCCGCCTGACCCACGCCGCCGCCGACGCCCGCGAGGACGTGACCGAACGGCTCGTCGATCGGGCGGAAGGGGCGGTCCGGGACGTCGCCGACCGCGTCGAGGCCGCCGGCCTGACGGCCGAGACCGCGGTGCGGGAGGGCGTGCCCGACAAGGAGATCGCCGCCTACGCCGAGGAGGCCGACGTCGACGTGATCGTCATCGGCACCCACGGCCGGACCGGCCGCGACCGCATCGCCAACCTCGGCAGCGTCACCGAGCGGGTCGTCCAGAACGCCGACCGCCCGGTCTTCGTCATCCACATCCAGGGCGGGGACTGACTGCTCCGGCTCGTTGCGGACGCCGCCGGCGACGCGGGCCCTGGCGAGCGACCCCGGCCGGGAGTCAGGCGTTAAGTCCCCCCCGGGACTACTCCCGGGCGTGCTCTCGGGAGTCAACGTCGCCCTCGGCGTCACGGGGAGCATCGCGGCGGTGAAGACGGTCGAACTCGCACACGAGCTCCGCCGCCAGGGCGCCGAGGTGCGGGGCGTGATGACCGACGGGGCCCGCGGCATCGTCCACCCGTGGGCGGTCGAGTTCGCGACCGATCGGCCGGTCGTCACGGAGCTCACGGGCGCCGTCGAGCACGTCGAGCTCTGCGGGCGCGAGGGCTGGGCCGACGTCCTCCTCGTCGCGCCCGCGACGGCCAACACCGTCGGGAAGGTGGCGGCGGCGGTCGACGACACGCCGGTCACCACCTGCGCGACGACCGCGCTCGGGGCTGGCCTGCCGGTGGTCGTCGCGCCGGCGATGCACGAGCCCATGTACGACCACCCCGGCGTCCTCGACGCCATCGACCGCCTGGAGGGGTGGGGCGTGGACTTCGTCGCCCCGCGCGTCGAGGAGGGCAAGGCGAAGATCGCCGCCGCGGACGCCGTCGTCACCGCGGTCGCGCGGGCGACGGGCGACCGCCCGCTGGCGGGGACGGAGGTGGTCGTGACGAGCGGCGCCACGACCGAGCGCATCGACCCGGTCCGGGTCCTGACGAACCGCGCCTCCGGCCGGACCGGCCGGGCCGTCGCCCGCGCCTGTCACGCCCGCGGCGCCGACGTGACGCTGGTCCACGACGGCCCGGACGTCCACTACGCCGACGTCCGGGCGGTCGAGAGCGCGGCCGAGATGCGCGAGGCGACCCTCGCGGCCGTCGCCGACGCCGACGCCCTGGTGTCGGCCGCCGCCATCTCGGATTTCACCGTCCCGCCCCGCGCGGAGAAGATCCGGTCCGGCGAGCCCCTGACCCTCGAACTGGAGCCCGTCCCGAAGCTCATCGACGCCGTCCGCGACGAGCGGCCGGACCTCGCCGTCGTGGGATTCAAAGCCGAGACGGGCGGCGACGACGAGTCGATGGCCGCGGCAGCCCGCCGCATCGCCGACCGGGCCGGGCTCGCCTTCGTCGTCGCGAACGACGCGGACGTGATGGGCGAGGAGCGGACCCGTGCGCTCGTCGTCCGGGACGCCGACCACGAGGTCTTCGAGGGGTCGAAGGCCGACCTCGGCGCCCGTGTGGCGCGGGAACTCGCCGCGGAACTCTGACCCGTCCGCCGCGCGGCGACCCTGCTCCTGTGCCCCCGAAGTCAGTCGTCCGTCGGGTCGACCACCTCCCCGTCTGCCGGGTCCTCGTCCGTTCCGCCTGGCCAACTGACCCCCTCGATGAAGGGGACGCCCATCCGCTGTGCCGCCCGGGAGATCATGTGCGCCCCGGTCGGCGCGGTCAGGAATAGGAAGGCGACGGCCACGAGGCCTAGGAGGCCGTCCCCGCCCGGGCCGAAGCGGACGAAGCCCGCGAGCGCGATGGAGGAGGCGCCGAGCGTCGTCGCCTTGCTCGTCGCGTGCATCCGGTTGTAGACCGCCGGCAGCCGGACGAGCCCGACCGTTCCGACCATGAGGAAGAAGGTCCCGACCGCCAGGAGCGCGAGGATCAGGGCCGTCGCGACCGGTCCGCTCGCCGCCCCGGCCTCGGCTCCCCCCTTGGCCGCCAGCACGACCCCGACGCGCGCCGCGGCCGCCGGCCCGACGACGCCCCCGGTCATTCGATGATGTCCCCCTCCGTCACGTAGCGGGCCACGGTGACGGTGCTGATGAACCCGATGATCGCGAGCACGAGGCTGACGTGGAGGAAGAGCCCCTGTCCCGAGGCGATGGCGTAGAGCACCGCGATGGCGACGACGTTCGTCCCGATGGTGTCGAGGGCGACCACGCGGTCGGGGACCGTCGGCCCGCGGATGACCCGGTAGCCGGCGACGAGCGTCAGCGCGGCGGCGGCGACGAGGGCCGCGTTCGCCGCCGCGCCGATCACCCCGCCCTCAGCCATTTCCGTCCACCCCCCCGACGCCGTCCGCGCCGCCGCGGCGGTCGCCGGTCCCCGCCCCGCCGTCGGCCGCCGGCTCCCCGTCCCGCGGCCCGGCGTCGCTCGGCACCGGGTCCCCGGGTTTCAGTTCCTCGTCGAAGACGACGAGCGCGTAATCCTCCCAGCGGCGGATCGGCTCCCGCACCGCGTCCGGGTCGCGACCGTCGATGCTGTGGACGTAGAGGGTGTTCGTCGCGCCGTCGTAGTCCATGGTGAGCGTCCCGGGCGTGAGGGTGATGCTGTTGGCGATGGTGGTGATCGCGAGGTCCGACCGCACCCGGAGCGGGACCTCGATCACCTCGGGATGGATCGGCATCGACGGGGCGAGCACCCGTCGTGCCACGTCGACGTTCGCGGTCACGAGCTCGTAGAGGAACGCGACCAGGTACAGCGCGGCGTATGGCAGCACCCGGAGCCCCCGGTCGAGGCCGGTCATGGGAACGTAGAACCGCCGCGCCGCGTAGGCGACCGGCAGGCCGACGGCGAGGCCGATGAGCCCCTCCTCCGCGAGCCGAACCGGGTCGAGTTCGACCCCCCGGACGAACAGCCAGAGGACGGCGAGCGCGAGGCCCGCGGCGACCCACGAGACGCCGCCCTCCCCGCCGGCGTCGGTCGCCGTGTCCCTCTCGGGGTCCCCGGCGTCGGTCGGCGACCCGCTCATCCGACCACCTCCGCGGGATCGACGGCGTCGACGTAGCCTCCGGTGTCGACGGCGGCCTCGGCGCCCGCCTGTGCGGCCGCGTAGACGGCCTCGAACCCGAGTCCGAAGGCGACGACGGCGACGGCCAGCGCCGCCACCACGCCCACCTCGACGGCGAGGCGGCGCCGCGACGGCCGGCCGCCGTCCGGCGCCGGCGCCCCGTCGTCGTCGGGCGCGCCCTCCGTCGTCGCGGGCCCGGGCCGCGTCCACCGCCGGGGGATGCCGGCCTCGACGAGCGGCGACGGCTGGCCCCAGAAGGCCCCGTTCCAGGCCCGGGTGTAGTAGGCGATGGTCAGGACCGCGCCGGCGAGCGCGAGCGCCGCCGCGGCCCCCGCGCCGGCGGCGTTCGCCGCGAACGCGCGGGCCGCGGTGTCGAACACCAGCAGCTTGCCGAAAAAGCCTGACAGCGGCGGGATGCCGACCAGCGAGAGCGCGCCGACGAGGAAGCCGGCCGAGAGGACCGGCGCCCGGCCGGCGAGGCCGCCGAGGTCGGCGAAGCGCGTCGAGCCGACGGCCGACCGGACGGTGCCGGCGGCGAGGAAGAGCATCGACTTCGCCAGCCCGTGGTTGAACGCGTAGACCAGCGCGGCCGCGACGCCAAGCGTCCGGACCGCGGGGACCGTCGCCGCCACCGCGAGCGGGAGGACGATGAACCCGACCTGGCTGATGGAGGAGAAGGCGAGCAGGCCGCCGAGGTCGTCGCGTCCGACGGCGCCGACGCCCCCGAGGACGACGCTCGCGGCCGCGAGGACGAAGAGGACCGGGCCGATGTACGCGAGCGGCGAGTCGCCGGCGAGGCCGGGCAGTGAAACGGGGACCGTCGCGGCGGCGAAGACGGTGAAGTACAGGCGGACGACGGCGTAGACGCCGACCTTCTTGACCACCCCGGCGAGGACGGCGGTCACGGGCGCGGGCGCGGCCCGGTAGGCGTCCGGCACCCAGAAGTGGAAGGGCACGAGGCCGGCCTTGAGCGCGAACACCGCGAAGAGGACGGCCCCGAGGCCGAGCGTCGGGAGGACCGCGACGCCGTACGCGCCGG
>JBDGSZ010000060.1:0-6938 GCA_042217265.1 Haloferacaceae archaeon | reverse complement strand
AGAGTTCCCGATCATTCTGCGTGCGGTGCCGCCGGAACGCCGAAGGCGTTCTGGTATCAACCGATATATCACCACGGGGAATAAACGCTTCGGTAGCCGAACGGGTGGAAACCCGTACCACACCGGTTCAGCCCCCGTGTTTCGCGTTCACACGGGCCGTCCGGCGGGTTGAAAAAACCGCTGCCGGACGGAGGAGTCAAGCCGTCGGCCCCCCGACCGCCGCCATGGAGGAGGTCATCGAGGCCCGGGGTCACGAGCACGTCCGGGCGACCCACGGGAGCACCCTGGAGGTCACCACCGACGACTGGCTGACCCCGGCGGGAGACTGCATCGTCGGCGTCGAGGCGGACCGCGCCCCGGCCGACTTCGACCCCGCGTTTGTCGACGCCTGTCGCGACCCGGCGGCCCGCATCGAGGCGACGCTCTCGGTCGACGGACGGCGCGAGACGGTCGTGGCCAGCGGCGACCCGCGGCTGACCTTCGGGAGCGACCGAAGCGCCGTCCTCCGGACCAGCGACTACGTCGACGACCGCACCGTCGCCGTCGCCGCCGACGCCGCCGCGGCCGACGTGGACCGCGACCTCGTGGCCCCGCTCGCCGACGGCGCCGACCTGACGGTCGTTCTCGCCGTCGAGTGATGGCGCCGGGCGGTTTTTGCGCCGCGAGCCCTAGCCGACCCACATGACGGAGGAACCGTCGGAGAACATCGGCGGCGCGGAAGGGGCCGTGGCGGGGGGGCCGGCGTTCGACGCCGGCGAGGCGGCGACCCGCGCCGAGGCCGTCGTGGACCGCCTGGGGGAGCGCTACTGGCGCAAGGCCTACGGCGGCCGCGACGCCTTCGAGTGTCTCGTCCGGACGATACTCAGCCAGAACACGAGCGACGTCGCCTCGCAGCCGGCCCACGACGCCCTGCTGGACCGGTACGGCGGCGACGACCTCGCCCGCGCGCTCGCCGACGCCGAGCAGTCGACGCTCGCCGAGACCATCTCCTCGGCGGGGCTCTACAACCAGAAGTCGGCGGTCATCATCGGGGCCGCCGAACGGGTCATAGAGGAGTTCGGCGGCGCGGCCGAGTTCGACGCGTTCGTCAAGGACGAGGACCCGGACGCGGTCCGCGACGCCCTGCTCGACGTCCACGGCGTGGGCCCGAAGACCGCCGACTGCGTCCTCCTCTTCGCCGGCGGGCGCGGGGGCGTGTTCCCGGTCGACACGCACGTCCACCGCGTCGCCCGCCGGATGGGGCTCGCGCCCCCGGACGCCGACCACGAGGCGGTCCGCGAGCACCTCGAACGGGACGTCCCCGACGGGAAGTGCGGCTTCGGACACACCGCCATGATCCAGTTCGGGCGCGAGTACTGCTCCGCCCGCGCGCCCGCGTGTCTCGACGGTCCCGAGGCGTGCCCGCTCTACGACCTGTGTGACCGGGTCGGGGTCGACGAGGTCGGGGAGCGCGTGACCGACCCGTCCGAAGCGGCCGACTGACCGCCCTACTTGAACCGGAACGTCTCCAGGTTCTTCGGCGCGAAGGTCCGCATATCGTAGTCGTGGTAGAGCGACGAGGAGAGGTCCTGGACCGAGCGCTCGTCGCCGTGGACACAGAGCACCTTCTCCGGGCGCGGGTTCATCGTCTTCACGAAGTTCTCCAGCCCCTGTCGGTCGGCGTGGCCGGAGAACCCGTCGACCGTCTCGATGTCCATCCGGAGGGTGAGCGACCCGGACCGCCCGCGGCCGCCGCGGTCGTCGAACGGGATCTCCTCGCGTCCGCTCTGGATGCGGCGGCCGAGCGTCCCCTGTGCCTGGTAGCCGACGAAGGTGAGCGTCGAGTCGGCGTCGCCCCCGAGGTGGCGGAGCCAGGACATGATCGGCCCGCCGGTGATCATCCCCGACGTCGAGAGGATGATCGACGGCCCCTCGTCGACGACCTCCTGGCGCTCCTCCTCGCCGCCGTCGATGTGGTTGAACTCCTCGGCCAGGAAGGGGTTCTCGTCCTCGTGGAAGATGCGGTCGCGCAGGTCGTCGCGCAGGTACTCGGGATAGGTGGTGTGGATGGCCGTCGCCTCCCAGATCATCCCGTCGAGGTGGACGGGCATCGAGGGGATGTCGCCCGACCGCATCGCCTCCTCTAGGACGAGCATCAGTTCCTGCGAGCGCCCGACCGCGAACGCCGGGATGAGTACCTTCCCGCCGTCGTCGTGGGTCTCCCGGATGATGCGCTTGAGCTTGCGCTCGGAGTCCTCCTGGTCGGTCTGGTAGTCGTTGCGCCCCCCGTAGGTCGATTCGAGGACGAGCGTCTCGACCCGCGGGAAGTCGTTGACGGCGCCGTTGAACAGCCGGGTGTCCTTGTAGTGGATGTCGCCGGAGAAGCAGACGTTGTAGAGGCCGTCGCCGACGTGGAAGTGCGACACCGCCGACCCGAGGATGTGTCCGGCGTTGTGGAGGGTCAGCTTCACGTCGGGGGCGATGTCCGTGACGTCGCCGTATTCGAGGGGGACGGTGTGCTTGATCGCCTCCCGGACCATCTCCGAGTCGTAGGGGGGCGTGCGCCCCTCCTTCGAGGCGACGTCGAGGTAGTCGAGGGTCAACAGCCCCATCAGGTCACGCGTCGGTTCCGTGCAGTAGATGGGGCCGTCGTACCCGTACTTGAACAGGAGGGGGATGAGCGCCGAGTGGTCGAGGTGGGCGTGGGTGAGGACGACCGCGTCGAGGTTGGCTGCCCCGGCGCCGAGCGCCTCGGGCACCTGGAGGTATGGCACCTCGTCCTCGGCGCCCGGCTTGTCGCCGCAGTCGACGAGGATGCGCGTCTCGGCCGTCGAGAGGACGAATGCGGCCCGGCCGACCTCGCGACAGCAGCCGAGCGTCGTGATGCGGACCCACTGGTCGTCGGCCATCTCCTCGCGGTGGATCTGCCGACCGACGCGCTCGAGGATGTCCCGGCGCTCCTCGCGTTCCTGCTTGAGGAAGTTCCGGACGTTCGACACGGTCGCGGACTCGATCGGCGGCGTCCGGACGACCTCCGGCGTCCAGCCGACCTTCCGGGTGATCTCGCGGAGCGTCGAACCGTGTCGGCCGATGACCATCCCCGGCTTCTCGGCCTCGATGATGACCTCGCCGGTGTCGGCGTGGAAGTCGAGGTCGGTGATGCCGGCCTCGTCGGGGACGACCGAGAGGATGTCCTCGCGGGCCTCCTTCGGCGCCGACAGCACCTCCGGCGCCGGCCGGACGGTGATGCGTTTCCGCAGTTTGGATGCCAGCTTCCGGATGAGGTCGCCGTTGCGGGCGAACTCCTTCGCGTCGCGGGTGTAGATCACCAGCTCCGGCCCCTCGTATTTCACGTCCGACACGGAGATGTCGGGCGGCAGTTCCTCCTCGATGTCCGCTTTCAGCGATTCGAGCTGTTTCTCGACTGAACTCATGGCTACGAAGGTTCCATCCCGGGAATCGCTGCCCGACGCGGCCGTCGGCACGCGGCCGCCGCTCGTCGGGAACCGACGTCAACGACGGATGTGCGTGCGGATAGCATAGACAACGTCTTGCGAAGGCGCTCTGTGCGCGGGGACGGCAGCGAGAACCCGCTTATCCCCCCGTATAGCCCGATGATTTAAAATACTTCGCAAAACCGAAGACGACGGCCCCGCACGTCCCCGTATGCGACTCACCCCGGCCGTCGTGGCCGCCGAACGGGACCGCCTGCGCGACCGGGCGCCCGCCATCGTCGACGTGCTCAACGACACCCGCGCCCACCTCGCCGACCTGTTCGGGGTCGAGGTCGGGACCGTAACGGAGGACGCCCTCCGCCGCGAGGTGGACGCCGTGTTCGCCGACGGAGACCTGGCGGTGAACGTCGCGGCGTACGTCCGCCTCCTGCGCGATCTCGACGTCGAGGGCGACTACCCGGGGTTCGTCGTCGACGAGGTCCTCGGGCGCGAACTGGCGGCGACCATCGCCGGTGGCCAACCGCTCGGCCTCCTGGCGGGGGCGACGTTCCACGTGGCGGACGTGCGCGTGCACACGGACGGCCCCGCGGGGGCCGACGATCTCGACGCCGCCCTGGCCGCCGGGTTCCAGACCCGGATGCCGGGCTGGGCGTGGCGCGAGGGGTCGAGTCCCTTCGCGGTCGACCCGGTGGACTGACCCGTCGACGCCACCGATCCGGCGCGTCCGTCGTTCGGTCCCGAGGCCGTGGCGGATGGTTTTATGAGACCCCGCGCACATCGGGTTACTGCTTCGAATGTCCCACGACAGCGGTCGTCCCGCGCCCGACGGGCGAGACGCCGACCTCGACTGGTGTCACGAGGCCGTCCAGGGCGTCTCCAGAACCTTCGCGCTCACCGTGGACGTCCTCGAGGAACCGATGGCCTCGTACATCTGCGTCGGCTATCTGGTCTGTCGCGTCGCCGACACCGTCGAGGACGCGGACCACATCCCGCCGGCCGAGCAGGCCCGGCTGCTCCGGACCTACGACCGGACGCTTGACCCCGAGGACGCGACCGACGTGAGCGACTTCGCGACCGCCGTCGACCCGTACGTCCCGGACGACGACCGCTCCGAGGACTGGGAGGTCGTCGCCCGCTCGCCCCGCGTCGTCCGCACCTTCGAGTCGCTCCCCGCGGACGTGCGGCGGGCGGTGACGCCGCCCGCGCGCGAACTCGTCCAGGGGATGGCGATGTTCGTCGAGCGCTACGCCGACGAGGGCGGCCTCCGCATCGGGACCCGCGAGGAACTCGAGGAGTACTGCTACTACGCCGCCGGCACCGTCGGGCACCTCGTCACCAACCTGCTGGTCCGGGGTGACGTGACGGAGGATCGGCGGAAACGCCTCTATGACACCGCCGAGGAGTTCGGCCTCCTTCTACAGCTCGTGAACGTCGCCAAGGACGTCTACGACGACTACACCGAGGAGAACAACGTCTACCTGCCCGCGGAGTGGCTGGACGCGGAGGGAGTCCCGCAGGACGAGGTGGTCGCCGAGGAACACGCGTCCGGCGCCGCGGCCGTCGTCCGCCGGGTGGCCGACCACGCCCGCTCCTTTCTCGACGACGCCCAGACTTACCTCGAGACGGTGCCGACGACGGACGGCAACACCCTCGCGGCGTGGGCCATCCCCTTCCTTCTCGCCGTCGGGACGCTCCGTGAACTGCTCGCCCGCCCCGAGGACGCCCTCTCGCCCCGCGGCGTGAAGGTGTCCCGCGAGGAGGTGTTCGCCGTCGTCTCGACGATGACGGACACGACCCGGCGGGACCGCCTCGAGGAGATGCGCCGGGCGGTCTCCAGCGAACCCTTCCACCACGCCGTCGAGCCCGCGGACTGACCCGCTCTGGCGCTCCGTTCCAGCCCGCGGACTGACCTATGTCACCAGCGCGTACGCGAACAGGAACCCGAAGTACGCCAGCACCAGCACGCCGAGCGCGACCAGCCGGAACCGGCGGATGTCGGCCCGCTCGTCGGCCAGGGCGTCCTCGTAGGCCTCGCGCTCGGCCGCCGTCAGCGCCGACGGGTGCGCCCGTCCCCGGTGGAGCGCCCGGTAGCGCTCGCGGGCGAACGGTCGGCCACAGCGCTCGCACTCGAAGGCCGGGGCGTCGGCGGGGACGTCGGTCGCCTCGTCGCCGACGCCGCCCTCGTCCCCGGCGTCGTCCTCGTCGCCGACGCCGCCCTCGTCACCGGCGTCGCTCGCTCCGGTCATCCGATGTACGGCGGCGCGACGAACGGTTCCGAGACGATCCAGAGGCTGAACATCGTGAACGCGATCATGACCGCGGTGACCCCGTACTGGCTCCTGACGGCCTGGAGGCGGTCCGGGAAGCAACCGTAGGCGACGGCGTGGGCCACCCAGACGGCCAGCAGGTGTCCCACGAGCACCGCCGCCAGTTCGACGCCGGTGAGCCAGGCCGGGACGACCAGCCGCGGCGGGGCCGCGGGCGGCGCGAGCGGGTTCGCGGCGACGGCGGCGAGCGTCGGCAGCAGCGTCAGCACCGTCCCGAGGTTGTGCGCGAGGTGGTAGCCGGCCGCGATGGCCAGAAGCGGCGGCGCGAACCGCTCCGCGAGCGCGCCGGAGGCGAGGTAGGTGTCGGCGACGCGACGGGCGGCGCCGGCGGCCGCGAGGTAGCCACCCAGGGCCAGCGCGAACCCGCCGAGGTAGGCCCCGAGGTACGCGACCCCCGGCGGAATCCCGGCGCCGACGACGGCCCGCACCGCGGTCGCCCACGGTCCGGTCGCGACGAAGCCGTCGTACGTCGTGACGAACAGCACCGCGACGACGAACGCCACCTCGTCGGGGCCGTCGACCAGCCGCCGGTCCGCCAGGGCCGTCCCGGGGAGCCGCAGGCGGAGGCCGTCGTCCGTCCGCGCGAGCGGCGCCACGCGCCCGTAGTACCGCAGGACGCGGGCGACCGGGTCGACGGTCCCGAACCACCGGTCAGCGCCGAACGCCGCCGCGCCGGCGAGCGTGACGGCCCCGTAGCCGAGGACGACGTCCGCGAGCAGGCGCGGGTCGGCCGCGAGCGGCGTCGTCACCTCCAGCCAGACGAGCGCGAGCAGCCCGGCGACCGACGGCCACGCCCCGAGCCGCTCCGGGTACGCGCGGTCGAACGACGGGAGGGCCGCGGCGAGCGTGCGGAACGGGTTCACCGCCGGCCACGTGTTCCCGACCAGGTACGCCGAGGCGACGTATCCGCCCCACCAGCCGACCCATACGAGGAGGACGGCGAGGTTCCTGACGCCGGTCGGCGGCCCGAGATGCCCGACGGCGACGACGGCGGCGAGGCCGACCAGCCCGAGCGCCCGCGCGGCGAGCCGCCCCGCCGACCCGACGCCCGGGACCCGGCGCTCCCAGCCGTGGACGGCGGCGACGAGTTCCCGGTCGGTGACGAAGGAGGCGAGGAGGAACGAGACGCCGACGACGCCGCCGCCGGTGAGCAGGAACAGCCACGTCGGGACGGCCA
>JBDGSZ010000018.1:0-7007 GCA_042217265.1 Haloferacaceae archaeon | reverse complement strand
GGGAGCATGTCGGGCGTGACGAACGTCTCCGAGAGGAAGAGAAGCGGGAGCGCGACGGCGTTGCTCGCCGCGACGACGCCGTCCTGCGAGTCGGCGACACGTCCCAGCACGGCGCCGAGCCCACAGAAGAGCGCGACGCCGAGCGCGACCAGCGGAACCAGCAGGGCGAGCGCGGGCGTGACCGCGACGGCGGCGCCGGCGACCGCGGCCGTCAGGACGAGCAGGAGCGCCGCCGCGAGGCCGATGACGCCGACGTTCACGAGCGTCTGTGCGAACAGCCACTCCCACCGGCGGAGCGGCGTGGTCGCCAGCTTCTCGAACCGGTTGCCGTCGCGGTGGCGGGCCACCGTCGACCCGACGCGCGAGAGCGGGGTGAACAGGACGACGACGGCGAGGTAGCCGGCGACGTAGTAGCCCGGCGGGCGGGCGAAGAGGCCGCCGCCGGTCGGGCGCGTCCGGACCAGCGCGCCGAAGATGGCGACGATGATGAGCGGGAAGACGAACGTGAAGAACACGGCGGTCCGCCGGCGGAGGAAGGAGCGCCGCGCGGCGCCGAACTCCGCGCGGATCCGGCCGCGACGGGTCACGCTCCCTCCCCCCGCTCCGCTCCCGTCGTCCGTCTCGGATCCCGCGGCCCGTCGCTCGCGACCGACCGCGTCTCGCCGCCGGACCCGACGCGCTCGCCGGTCAGCCGCAGGTACACGTTCTCCAGCCCGGGCCGGCGCCAGGTCAGCGCGTCGTAGTCGACGTCCGCGGCCTCCAGCGCCTCGACGACGCGGCCGACCGCCGTCGGCTCGACGCCCCGGACAACCAGGCCGTCGTCTGTCGGTTCGACGGCGTAGCCGTCGAGCGTCTCCGGGACACCGCCGGCGTCGGTCGTCACCTTCAGCCGGTTCCCGCCGCCGTGCTCGTCGACCAGCTCGGCCGGCGAGCCGACCGCGACGAGGTCGCCGTCCGCCAGCAGCCCCACCCGGTCGGCCAGCCGCTCCACCTCGTCCATCGCGTGGCTGGTGAGGAAGACGGTGGTGCCGCCGTCGGCGAGGTCGGCGAGCAGGCGCCGGATGTCGCGGCTGCCCGCGGGGTCGATGCCCGTCGTCGGCTCGTCGAGCACGAGGAGGTCAGGGTCGTTCACCAGCGCCGTCGCGACGCAGGCCCGGCGGCGCTGGCCGCCGGAGAGGTTCTCGTACCGGGTGTCGGCGTCCCCGCCGAGACCCACGTCCGCCAGCACGTCCGCCACCGCGCGGGCCTCGTCGTAGAGCCCGGCGTAGTGGCCGACGAGTTCCCGCGCGGTCAGGCGGGCGGCGGGGGCGAACGACTGCGGGAGCAGGCCGACTCGGTCGGCGTCCACCTCGGTCGGCGGCCGGCCGAAGACGCGGACGCGCCCCGCCACGTCGGTCGTTCCCGTGAGCGCCCGGACGAGCGTGGTCTTGCCCGCGCCGTTCGGCCCGATGAGGCCGAACACCTCGCCCGTCGGCACGGACAGGGAGACGCCGTCGAGGGCCACCACCCCGCCGTACCGCTTGGAGACCCCGTCGGCGTCGAGTGCGGGCGCGCTCATACGACCCGTTCGGCCCGGTCGAGCGGTAAGGATTTCGTTACGCGGGCGGGGACGAGCGCCGGGACGTCCGCGGCCGTCGCCGCGAGCGCCGTGAGCGGGACGTGCGGCCGCACACCCCTGCCGTCTCAGACCGCGAGCGCGTCGACGACGACGGCAAGCAGGAGCGCCCCGAGGTAGGCGTTCGAGGCGTGGAACGCCCGGAAGGCGGCATCCTCGGTCCGCTCGTAGTGGAGACGGACGACCGCGGCGAGGAAGACCGCCCCGAGGACGACGCCCGTGGCGACATAGAGGACGTCGAGACCGTCGGCCAGGGCCAGCCCGCCCGCGGCGGCGAGGGTCGCGCCGAGGTACCAGAGGATGTGCTTGCGCGTCTCGGTCTCGCCGCGGACGACTGGCATCATCGGGAAGCCGCCGCGGGCGTAGTCGTCCCGGTAGGCCAGGGCGAGGTTGTAGAAGTGCGCGGGCGTCCAGAGGAAGACGACGGCGGCGAGCGCCAGCCCCCCGCCGCCGACCGTCCCGGTGACGGCGGCCCAGCCGATGAGCGCCGGGAGGGCCCCGGCCGCGCCGCCGATGACGGTGTTCTGGACGGTGTTGGGCTTCAGCAGCAGGGTGTAGACCACGCTGTAGAAGAGGATGGCCGCGAGGCCGAGGACGGCCGCGAGGGCGTTGACCGAGGCGAAGAGGACGAGCGACCCGGCCGCGAGCGCGAGGCCGAACGCGACGGCGTGCGAGACCGGAACGAGGTCGACCGCGAGCGGCCGGTCGCTCGTCCGGCTCATCCGGCGGTCGACGTCGCGCTCGAAGACGTGGTTGAACGTGCCGCTCGCGCCGATGGCCAGGACGCCGCCGCCGAGGGTGGCGGCGACGACGCGGGGCGAGAGCCCGGTGCCGCCGGCCAGCGCCATCGCCGCCCCGGCGACGAGACAGAGCAGCCACATCAGCCGCGGCTTGGTCAGGCGGAGGTAGGCGAGCGCCGTCGCCCGCAAGCGGGCGAGGCCGCCCTCCGGAACCGGCGGACGGTCGACCGCGTCCGCGGGCGGGAGGTCGGGATCGAGGTCCGCGGGGGCCACGTCCGGCGCGTCGTCGGGGTCGCCCGTCGCGCGCTCGAGCGTCCAGGCGAGCGCGGCGACCAGGCCGCCGAAGATGGCGAGCCCGACGAGCAGGTGTGCGCCGGAGAGCGTCGCGCTCGCCGGCGAGACGGCGACCACGGCGCCGATCGCGGCCTGCGCGGGGTAGAGGAGCGCGGCGAGGACGACCGCGGTCCGGACGCGGGGACGCCGGTCCGAGCGCAGCGCGGCGACGGCGACGGCCGCGACGAGCAGGCCGACGAGGACCGCCGCGAGCCGGTGGCCGAGCGCGAGCGCCCCGGCGGCGGTCGCCGGGAGCGTCCAGCCGTCGCCGCAGGCGGGCCAGGCCGCGCAGGCGCCGGCGGCGTCCGTGACCGCCGTCGTCGCGCCCGCCAGCAGGAGGAGGTACACGCCCATCGCCGCCGCGGCGACGAAACCGGGGAACCGGTCGGGCGCGTCGCGGGTCATGCGTCGGCCTTTGGAGCGGCGGTATTTAGGCTCCGTGCTTCGCCCGACCGGCGCGCGGCCCCGGGGCGCGAGCGGAGCGTCAGGTACTTGTGCGGTTGTTCCTAATCCCGGCCCATGAGACGGACGCGTCCGGGGATCGCGGCGCTCGTCGGGTTGCTCGCGCTCGCGCTCTTCGCCGAGCCGGTCGCGGCCCAGTCGTCGGTCACGGCCGGCCTGATCAACGACCTGAACGCCAAGCTCCTCTACATCGCCATCCCCATCACCCTCGTCGTCGAGCTCATCCTGCTCTACACGGTGGTCCGGTTCAAGGACAGCGACGAGCCGGTCCCGACCCGGGAGAACCGCCGGCTGGAGATCACGTGGACGATCGCGACGGCCTTCGTCCTCCTCTTCGTCGGGGTCGCCTCGTACGGCGTGCTCGCCAACGAGAACGTCACGTTCCAGGCGAGCGACGAGGTCGCCCCGGAGAACGACGACGTGGTCGTCCTCGCCGAGGCCTACCAGTGGGGCTGGAACATGCGCTACCCCCAGGCGGGGAACTTCAGCGCCCCGATGGCCGACGGCGGCCCCCAGATCGTGATACCGAAGGGGCAGG
This sequence comes from Haloferacaceae archaeon, assembly GCA_042217265.1. GTDB lineage: Archaea > Halobacteriota > Halobacteria > Halobacteriales > Haloferacaceae > CAZMLQ01. The sequence continues at coordinate 3,319 of JBDGSZ010000018.1, read as the reverse complement.
ACGTCTACATCAAGGTGACGTCGAGGGACGTCATCCACGCCTTCCACGTGCCCGAACTCGGTCTCAAGCAGGACGCGATTCCCGGCCAGACGAACGTCATCAAGACCGTTCCGCTGGAGACCGGCACCTACCAGGGCTACTGCGCCGAGTACTGCGGCGTCGGCCACTCGCGGATGTACTTCACCGTGAAGGTCGTCTCGCAACAGCAGTACGATCAGTTCGTCGCCCAGCAGCAGGGGAGCAGCTCGGACATCGAACCCGAGGAACCCGTCGCGTCCGTCGAGGGCCAGTAACGCTATCCGTCGGGTCGTCCTTCCTTTCTCCGGCTTCCTCTGCCTTCCTCCGTCTCCCACTTCGACCGGTCAGCCGATCCGACCTCCCGTTCTCCCAGTCGGTCGTCGCCGTCAGTCCTCGCCGCGCAGTTCGATGACCCGGTCGACGATGCGGCCGGTCGAGAGCAGTTCCCCGTCGTAGCGGGGCTCGCGCGCGGAGGCCCGGCGCACGTCGCAGGCGATACCGCGCTCGGCGAGGGCGTCGCGGAGGGCGTCGGCGTCGTGGTGCTGGTCGTGGCCGAGGACGATACAGTCGGGCCGGAGCGTCTCGATGGGCACGAAGATGTCGTCGGGGTGACCGAGGCGGGCGTCGTCGACGGCGTCGAGGGCCGCGACCATGTCCCGGCGCTGGCGGTCCGGGAGCACGGGTTCGGACTTGTGGGTGACGTTCTCCCGGCGGGCCACGATGACGTGGAGGCGCCCGCCGAGCGCGGCCGCCTCCGAGAGGTAGTGGACGTGTCCCGGGTGGAGGATGTCGAAGGTCCCCTGAGCGACGACGGAGCCGTACTCGCCGCTCATAGCTCGGCGTCGATGTCCTCCTGGGTGAAATCGAAGAAGTCCTCGGGGTCGGGTAGGTCGACGTCGAACACGTCGAGCGAGCGCGACCGCCCCTCGCGGTCGAACGCTCGCCAGTCGTCGCGGCCGTACGGCGCCCCGAGGATGACGTGGACCTCGCCCTTGCCGAACGTGCGGAGGTCGGCGTCGCTCGGCCGGAGGACGCCGTTCGGGTGGGAGTGGATCGACCCGACGGCCCGCATGTCGTTCGGGACCATGTTCTCCTTGACCGTCGCGCTGAACGGGTTCGACTCGGTCCCGGGGACGACGAGGATGTCGGTGACGAGGATGCCGTCCCGGTCGAGGTCGAACCGGCGGGCGTCCTCGCCCCGGAGCAGCCCCATGTACTCGTCGGGGTGGCTCTCGCCCGCGGCCCGGAGAGCGAACTCCAGGGTGTCGGCGGCGATGCCGATAACCTCCCGCGACCGGAAGAACCGCATGCCCGGCCTTCGGGTCGGTTCGCAACTAAGGGTTCCGGTCGGCGCCCGCGGGGCCGGATCCGGCCGGCGTCGCCCGGACGGGGTCACGTGAGGGTCGCGCCGCGTGGCCCGCGAGGAACGCGACCGCGGTTCGGGCGCCGCGGCGGCGGGACGACTCTGTAAGGCTTATCACCGGCCGTCCGCCTATTCGACGTATGACCGCCCACGACGCCGACGGGTCCGACGACCGACCCGTCGTCTACGACCTCGACGCCGACTGTACCGTCGGCGACTGCGAGGTCGGCGCCCGCTATCACGCCGTGGTCAACGGCGTTGTCGAGTACGGGGTGTTCGTCGACGTCTCGGAGGAGGTTTCCGGGCTCGTCCACGAGTCGAACCTCGACGGCGAGTACGACGTCGGCGACGAACTCGTCGTCGAACTGGAGGAGGTTCGCGAGAACGGCGACGTCGCGTTCGACGTCGCGACCCCCGACGACTACCGGACGGTCGGCGTCCGGCACGACCCGGACCTCACCCCGGTGGCCGACCTGGAGACTGGCGACGAGGTGACGCTCGCCGGCGACGTCGTCCAGATCAAGCAGACCGGCGGCCCGACGGTCTTCCGGGTGCGCGACGAGACCGGCATCGTCCCCTGTGCGGCGTTCGAGGAGGCGGGCGTCCGCGCCCGGCCCGACGTGGAACTCGACGACGTCGTTCGCGTGTCCGGCCGGGTCGAGGACCGCGACGGCGACCTCCAGGTCGAGGTGGAGTCGCTCACCCGCCTAGACGGCGACCGGGCCGACGCGGTCCGCGAGCGGCTCGACGTTGCGCTGGCCGAGCGGGCCGAACCGAACGACGTCGACCCGCTGGTCGAGTGGGAGGCGCTCGAGAAGCTCCGGCCCGAGCTGGAGCGGGTGGCGCGGCTGCTCCGCCGGACGGTCCTCGACGGCCGTCCCATCCGCCTGCGCCACCACGCCGACGGCGACGGGATGTGCGCCTCCCTGCCCGTCCAGCTCGCGCTCGAACGCTTCATCGACGATGTCAACGAGGACGGGGACGCGGCGCGTCACCTGTTCAAGCGCCTGCCGAGCAAGGCGCCGTTCTACGAGATGGAGGACGTCACCCGGGACCTGAACTTCGCGCTGGAGGGGCGGGCCCGCCACGGCCAGAAGCTCCCGCTCCTGTTAATGCTCGACAACGGCTCGACCGAGGAGGACGTACCGGCCTACCGGAACCTCGCCCACTACGACGTGCCCATCGTGGTCGTCGACCACCACCACCCCGACCCGGACGCGGTCGACCCGCTTCTGGATGCCCACGTCAACCCCTACCTCCACGGCGAGGACTACCGGATCACCACGGGGATGATGTGTGTCGAACTGGCCCGGATGATCGCGCCGGACGTGACCGAGGACCTGCGCCACGTTCCCGCCGTCGCCGGCCTGTCGGACCGCTCGGAGGCCGAGGCGATGGACGACTACGTCGCGCTGGCGGCCGAGGAGGGCTACGACCGCGACGACCTGCTCGACGTCGGCGAGGCGCTCGACTACGCCGCCCACTGGCTCCGGTACAGCGAGGGCAAGCGGCTCGTGAGCGACGTGCTCAACGTCGGCTGCGACGACGAGGATCGACACCGGGAGCTCGTCGACTTCCTCTCGACGCGGGCCGAGCGGGACGTCGAGAAGCAACTCGACGCGGTCGAGCCCCACGTCGAACACGAACGGCTGTCGTCCGAGGCCCACCTCTACCGGGTCGATCTCGACGAGTACGCCCACCGGTTCACGTATCCGGCGCCGGGAAAGACGACGGGGAAGCTCCACGACCGGAAGGTGGCGGAGACGGGCGACGCGGTCATCACCATCGGCTACGGCCCGGACTTCGCGGTCCTGCGGTCCGACGGCGTCCGCCTCGACATCCCGCGGATGGTCACCGAACTGAACGAGGAGGTCGCCGGCGGGGGCGTCTCCGGCGGCGGCCACCTCGTCGTCGGCTCGATCAAGTTCGTCAAGGGGA
>JBDGSZ010000032.1:0-7159 GCA_042217265.1 Haloferacaceae archaeon | reverse complement strand
CGTTTTCGACGAACCGGACGCGACCCGGCGTGTCGATGTGGAGTTTGTCACGGAATTCCTTGGGAATCGTCGCCTGTCCCTTACTCGTGACCGTGACGGTCGTTCCCTCCTCTCCATCGCTCATATGTAATAGGAATATTCAGTAATACTTCAACCCTCGTAATACTCGCGTGAAGTACCACATGCTCAACAGCAGGCGTATTGTATATTTCTGCCTCGACGAGGGCGTCGACGTCCCCGACGCCAACGTCGCGGTCGTCCTCTCGGGCAGCGGGAGCGAGCGGGAGTTCACCCAGCGCCTCGGGCGGGTCCTCCGCCCCGCGTCGACCGACGGACGGGGCCGGGCGGGCCGGGCGCTGCTCTATGAGGTGGTGACGAGCGAGACGGCCGAGGAGCGGGTCGCGGCGCGCAGACGCTAGCCGCGATGGGGGAAGCGGGGCGGCACGACGGCGGGCTACCGCGTCTCGACGCTGACGCCCCCGTCGCCGTCGACGAACGCCGCGTACCCGAACTCGAAGTCGATGACGACCTCGCGCTCCGCCTCGGCCCCGAGGTCGACGCGCGCCGAGCGAACCCGTTCCTCGCCGTCGAGCGTCGCCGTCACGACCACCTCCCGCGTCGTCGACTGCCCGCCGCGGTTCCGGACGGTAACGACCACCCGCAGGTCGCCGTCGGGCGCCTCCTCGACGTCGACGTTGACCACCTCCACCACCGTCGCCCCGCTCGGCGGCGGGGAATCGGACGCCGGCGGCTTGCGCGGGCCGGTCGCGTTCGGCAGGCTTGACCCGCACCCGGCGAGGCCGACCGGGAGGGCGGCCGCGATGGCGCGAAGCGCCGCGCGACGGTTCATGCCCTCCCGTGTGACCGACCGGCGCAAGAGCCTTGCCCTTCCCTCGCCGGTCGGGAGTCGTGGGACGTACCGCCGGGGGGCCCAGCCCCGTCTCGCCCGGTCGGCGGCCGGTCCGGGCACCGGCGGACTGAAAACCCCCGTGCTCCCGTGTCGGGACATGGATACCCAGCGCCTGATCGACGTCGCGCCCCACTACCTCGCGATGTTGCTTCTCGCCTTCCTGATCCCCGCGGTCGTCCGCCTCGCGGTGGGCGACATCGGGTTCTGGCCGGAGCTCGTTCTCATCTTCTTCATCGTCTTCGGCTACCGGCGGGCGGTCCTCCGGCTGGACGTCGCGCCGGCGGCGTGGGAGGAGGGGCGCCGGTAGCGCGGCGTCCGCGCCGCTTTTGCCCGCCGCGGCCGAACGCCGCCCGTGCTCACGAAGGACCTCCTGCGCGTCTCGCGGGCCGGCGGGGGTTACCGTCCGCGGTTCGTCGACGAGGGGGCCCGGCCGCTTGCCGAGCGGGTCCTCGACGCCTATCGGGACCACGTCGGCGCGGAGCGGCGCGACCTCGACGACGCGCTGGCGGCGATAGAGCGGGAGGCCGACGACCACAAGCTCGTGCGGGGGTTCGCGAAGCTGTTGGAGCGCGAGGCGACCTTCGAGACGCGGGCGCCGGTCCCGCCGGCCCGGGTTCGGCGGACGGCCTTCGCGGCCGCGGAGGAGGTGGGCGTCGCCAGGGAGGCGGAGCGCGAGGCGGCGCTCGCGGCCGCCGCGGACCGGCTCGGCGTCGACGCGGCGACGGTCGAGCGGTCGCTGTACGCCGACCGGGAGTCGCGGCAGGTGCTGACGGCGTTCGAGCCCCGGTGGGACGTCGACGGCCTGCTGACCCAGTACGACCTCTCGCTGGCCCAGACGGCGCTGTTCGACGCCACCGAGGTCCGGGTGCGCTCCTCGGACCCACGGGCGCTGGTGAGCGCCGCCAAGCGCCTGGGCCTGCTCTACGTGGTGCGAAGGACCGACGACGGCCGCGTGCTGGTCGTCACCGGCCCGGACGCGCTCTTCCGGCGCACCCGGCGGTACGGGACCGCCTTCGCCCGCCTGCTCCGGTCGGTGGCGGGGACCGACGACTGGCACCTGGTGGCGACGATCGACGACCGCGGGACCGAGCGCACGATGGAGCTGAGCGACGCCGACCTCTCGGTACCGGGCGTCGATCCCGTCGCCGAGCCGACCTACGACAGCGGCGTGGAGGCCGACTTCGCCGCGCGCTTCGGGGCGCTCGATCTCGACTGGGAGCTCACCCGCGAGCCGGCGCCGCTCGACGCCGGCGACCGGGTGATGATCCCCGACTTCGCCTTCGACTACGAGCCCGCGGCGGCCGACCGCCGGGTGTTCTTCGAGGTGATGGGCTTCTGGACGCCGGCGTACGTCGAGAAGAAGCTCGCACAGGTCGACGCCGTCGAGGGCGTCGACCTGGTGGTCGCCGTCGACGAGTCGCTCGGCGTCGGCGAGGACCTGGCGGCGGGCGGTGCCCGCGTCGTACCCTACTCCGGGACGGTCCGGGTGAAGGACGTCGTCGACGTCCTCCGGGCCTATGAGGCCGACCTCGTCGAGCGGACCGTCGCCGACCTCCCGGCGGAACTGTCCCCCGACGCCGACGTCGTCACCCTCGCGGACGTGGCCCGCGCCCACGGCGTGAGCGAGGACGCCATGGAGAGCGTCGCCTTCCCCGACCACGAGCGGGTCGGACGGACGCTGGTGCGCCCCGCGACCCTCGACGACGTCGCCGCCGAGGTGACGGCGGGGATGGACTACGCCGCCGTCGAGTCGCTGCTCGACGAGCGCGGCATCGACGACGCGAGCGCCGTCCTCTCGCGCCTGGGCTACCGGGTCGAGTGGGAGGGACTGGGCGGCGGGACCGTCGTCGAACGGGAGTGACGACGGCGGAACGGTCGTCGAACGGGAGTGACGGCGCCGCCTGCGGGTCCGGCATCCGCCGGGTCAGAGCAGGTCCGCGAGCCGCCGGAGACACCGCCGCTGGTTCCGGGTGACGAAGCGGACGACCAGCCGCTCGGCGCCGGCCGCGGCGTAGGCGTCGAGGCGCTCGGCGACCGCGGCCGGCGGGCCGAAGGCCCCCCGCTTTCTGATGTACTCGTCCGCGAACGGCTCTCGGTCGTCGTAGTACCGGTCGTAGAACTCCCGGGCCTCCGCGAGCGCCGTCGCCTCGTCGTCGGCGACCACGACGTCGAGGTAGTAGGCGGCGTCGAACGCCGCCGGGTCGCGCCCGGCGTCGGCGAGGAGGCCGCGGACGTGGTCGAGGGCCTCGGCGTACCGGTCGGGCGTGACGGCGATGGGCAGACAGCCGTCGGCGTGGGCGATGACCCGCTCGCGGACGGTCCGCGGGAGGCCCTTCTCGGGGTGGTAGCTGTTCGTCGGGACGTACACCGGGACGTCGTCGACGGGCCCGAACCCGAGGCTCGCGTCCTCGACGCCGTAGTGGTCGCCGTCGAGGTCGAACGGCTCGTCGCCCCAGAGGCCCTCGACGATCTCGAGGAGTTCGTTCAGCCGCGCGCCGCGGCCGTCGAAGGCGACGCCGGCGTTCGCGTGTTCGGCCCTGACGGCGTCGTTGTCCGTCGCGGCGCCGACGCCGAGGGTCAGGCGACCGCCGCTCAACTGGTCGACCGAGGCCGCGAGGTGGGCGACGGTGGTCGGCTTTCGGAGCGCGGGCAGGTAGACGGCGGTCCCCAGGTCGACCGCCTCCGTGGCCGCCCCGACGGCCGCGAGCGTGGCCAGCGGGTCGTGGCGCGGCCGGGCGAGGACGCTGTCGCCCGCCCAGACGGCGTCGAACCCGAGCGCCTCCGCCCGTTCGGCGAGGCCCACGACGTCCGCGCGCGTCCGGGCCGCAAGCGTCTCGTCGTCGTCGCTCGCGAGGACGCTCCCCCGCGTCGGCAGCAGGTAGCCGTGCGTCGGCATACCCGCCCGTCGCGGGTGGGCGGAATAAATGGGCGCCCCGATCGGACGGCGTCCCGCCGGCGAGGGCGCCCGGTTCAGACCCGGTGGGATTGGCGGCGCCCCTTCGGCACCGTCGAGCGGAGTTCGCCGTGGACGTAGAGGCCGACGCCGAGCGGTTCCCGCGCGCCGCCGGCGTCGTGGGCGGCGATCAGGTAGCCCCAGTCGCCGTCCCAGTCGAGGTCCTGGTCCTCGCCCGCGACGAACCGCGCGGCCTCGTCGGGCGCGAGCGCGATCACGTTCCGGGTCGCCGCGCCGCCGAACCGCTGGACCGCGTTCGTCGTCGGCTTCCAGTGCTCCTGGCGGGTGCGCAGGACCTTCATCCCCAGCCCCTCGACGGCGACCGGCGAGGGCACGTCGACGGCGTCGTGGACCGCCCAGACCTTCCCCGCCCCCTTCTCCCAGAACGAGTGGTCGGCGAACGCCGCGGGCGGGACGCCGAACCGCTCCTCCCACCACGCCGTGACCTCCCCCCGGGTGGCGCGGCCGGCCACCGTCCGCTCGTCGGCGGTCGGCGGCAGGCGGTCGAACCGGTCGCCGTCGTTCCCGTCGCTCATCCGCCGACCTCTAGTTTCGCGCAGAAGAAGCCGCCCGTGTCGTTGAGATGCGGATACACCCGGCGGGCGTTCCGAACCGATCCGTCGAACCGCTCGCCCTCCCACTCGACCACGCCGGGCGCGGCGTCGAGCGGCGGGTCGTAGGGGACGATCCGGCAGTCCTCGGCGTCGAGGACGGCGTCGAGGACCGCCTCGTTCTCCTCCGGGGCGAACGTACAGGTGGAGTAGACGACGGTGCCGCCCGGTCGCGTCGCCTGGACCGCCCGGCGGAGGACGTCCGTCTGGACGCCGGCCAGGTGGCGGACGTGGTCGAGCGTCCACTGGTCGACGACGTCGGGGTTCTTGCGGACGGTGCCCTCACAGGAGCAGGGCACGTCGACCAGCGCGCGGTCGAAGGCGTCGAAGCCGAACGGGGCAAGCGAGTAGTTGCGCGCGTCGCGGTTGGTCACGGCCATCGCGGTCAGGCCGAGGCGCTCGGCGTTGTGCCGGAGCGCCGAGAGGCGGCCGAGGTTGTTGTCGTTCGCGACGACGAGGCCGGCGTCGTCCATCAGCGCCGCGAGTTGCGTGGCCTTGCTTCCCGGCGCGGCGCAGGCGGCCCACACCCGCTCGCCGGGATCGGGATCGAGCGCCAGCGGCGGGAGCGCGGACACCTCCTCCTGGCCGTGGAGCCACCCGTGGAAGTACGGCCACGAGCGGCCAGGGTCGCCGTCGGGCAGTTCGAGGAGGCCGGGGTGCCAGCCGACCGGGTCGTACGATACCCCTTCCTCGTCGAGCGCTCGTCGCGCCCGCTCGACCGTCGTCTTCACCGTGTTGACCCGGACGACGTGGGGGAGCGGCCGCGCGCAGGCCTCGCGGAACGCCGCCGGGTCGTCGACCAGCGGCTCGTAGCGGTCAAGCGGGTCCATGGTCCACAGTCGCCGCCGGGCGGCATGTCCGTTTCGGACCGTCGCCGTCTTTACCCGCTCGGCGGGCCAACGGCGGTCATGGCCCACATCGACGTCCACGCGAAGGGCATCGACCTCGATCGACCGGTGCTGGTCGAGGGGTTCCCCGGCGTGGGGCTGGTCGGGAAGATCGCGGCGGACCACCTGGTCGACGAGTTCGACATGCGCCACTACGCCGACGTCTACTGCGAGGGGTTGCCGTCGGTCGCCACGTACGGCGCCGACGACCCGGCCCTCCGGACGGCGGTCCGCCTGTACGTCGACGAGGCGTCCGACCTCGTGGTCCTCCAGAGCGACGTACCGGTCGCGCCGGACGCGGCGGAGACGGTCGCGGGGTGTCTCTCCGGGTGGCTCGACGAGCACGACGTCACGCCCATCTACCTGAGCGGCCTCCCGTCGGAGAAGGAGGACGCGGCCCCGCCCGAGATGTACGGCGTCGGGGCCGGCGACGGCGTCGACCTGCTCGCGGATGCCGGGATCGGCGATCCGCCCGAACCCGGGCTCGTCTCGGGGCCGACGGGGGCGCTCCTGCTCGACGCCGTCGAGACCGGACGGACGGCGGTGGGACTGGTCGTCGAGTCCGACCCGCGCTTCCCCGATCCGGAGGCGGCACACGTCCTGCTCCGGGACGGCATCGGCCCGCTGACCGACGTCGACGTGCCGACCGAGAACCTCATCGACCGCGCCGAGGAGATCCGCGAGGCACGCCAGCGCCTCGCCGAGCGGATGCAGGGCGGCGACGAGGAGTCGACGCAGGCCCAACCGCTCCGGATGTACCAGTAGCGCGCCGCGGGCACCGCGGGCGTCGAGGGCGCCGTCCGGCGGCGCGACGGCGTTTCTCAACCCTTATGCCGGGGCGGGCGCTTCGGTCGGACATGAGCGACGACGCGGCCGAGACTGCCGGACGCGAGGCGAACGACGCCGGCGGCGCGACCGACGCCGAGGCGGAGGCGGCCGACGACGGAACGGACGCCGAGGCGGGGACGGCCGACGGCGACGACCTCGTCGCCCGCGTCGCCGAGCACGACGAGGCCCTGGCCGACGAGGTCCGCGACCTCCGGGCGGACCTCGAGGCCGCCGAGGAGCGGGTCGAGGAACTGGAGTCGAAGCTCAAGCGGAAGGCGGCGGACTTCGAGAACTACAAGAAGCGCGCCGAGCGGCGCCGCGAGGAGCTCGAGGAGCGGGCGACCGAGGACCTCGTCGAGCGGATCGTCGGCGTCCGCGACGACCTCGTCCGGGCGCTGGACCAGGACGAGGACGTCGACATCCGCGACGGCGTCGCCTCGACGCTGGAGGAGTTCGACCGCGTCCTCGCCGAGGAGAACGTCGAGCCCGTCGAGCCCGACCCGGGCGAGGAGGTCGACCCCCACCGCCACGAGGTGCTGATGCGCGCCGAGAGCGACCGCCCGGAGGGGACGGTCGTCGACGTCTACCGGCCGGGCTACGTGATGGCCGACCGGGTGCTCCAGACCGCGCAGGTGACCGTCAGCGAGGGGCCGGCGGACGACAGATCGACGGACGACGAGTCGGCGGAAGACGAGTCGGCGGACGGACCGGACGACGGCGGGAGACCGGACGAGTAGGGGTTCTACAAAAACGTCCCGCCGCGCGGCGACGCGCGAACGGACGAATCGCCAGGCATCGTCGGGATGGACGCGCGACCGTCCGCGGGCCGTCTAGTAACGTTTAACCGACGGAAGACGGTATCCTTCTGTAAGGATGGCGAGCAACAAGATTCTCGGTATCGACCTCGGAACCACGAACAGCGCGTTCGCGGTGATGGAGGGCTCGGACCCGGAGATCATCGTGAACGCGG
>JBDGSZ010000026.1:0-7193 GCA_042217265.1 Haloferacaceae archaeon | reverse complement strand
AGGACGCGAACACGACGAACATGCTGAAACTCCACGTCGCCGCCGAGGCGGTCGCCCACGGCCGCCAGGTCGTCGGCGGGCGGGTCGCCGGCCCGCTGGCCCGGACGGCGGACGGAAACCTGGACGAGATCCCCGACGGCGCGGTGCTCGCCCTGGACGCCGACTTCGAGGGGGAGTTCGTCGGCGACGCCTCGCGGCTCGGCGGCATCGTCGACGCCCGCCCCGGCATGACCGGCTACCCGGCGCTTCTGGCCCGCGAACTCGGCATCCCGATGATCAGCGGCGCGCCCCTCCCGCCGCGCGTCGAGGACGGCACCGTCGTCACCCTCCACGCCGAGCGCGGCGTCGTCTACGAGGGCGACGTCGTCCGCCACGAGACGGCACCCGACCGGTCGCGCCGACGGGCGTAGCGCCTTTGCGCCTCGCGTCCGTACCTTCGGTATGGACGACGACCCCGTCGCCGAGGCGCCCCGGGGCGACCCGGCCGGGACGACGACCACCGCGCCCGAGACGACGGACGCCCAGGGTGCCGAGACGACCGAGACGCCCGGGACACCCGACGCCGACGTTCACGGTACCGACGGATCCGGGCCGCCCGAGACGACCGACGACGCACCGATTCACGGCCCCATCGAACCCGAGTCGGTGAACCCCGAACACGCCGCGTTCGTCCTCCTCGGTGCGGCCCTGACGCTCGTCGTCGTCGCCAGCGTCCTGTAACCCCCCGGAGCCGGTCGGTTTTAACCGGCGGCGACCGTACGACGCGGTATGGGTTCCGCCCCGCTCGTGCTCCAGACCGCCCCCATCGGCCCGGAGACGCTTCCCCTGCTTCTGATGACCGCGGGCCTGTTGCTCTCGGTCGCGGAGGCGGTCGTCCCCGGCGCCAACTTCGTCGTCCTCGGCGTCGCGCTCCTGGCAGCCGGCGCCGTGGGCTTTCTCGTCCCGGCGCTCGCCGCCCCGGCGGTGCTCGGCCTGCTCGTCGCGGCGTTCGGCGCCGTCGCGCTCTACGGCTACCGGGAGCTCGACCTCTACGGGGGCGAGGCCGGCCGGACCACCGACTCGGACTCCCTGCGGGGGACCACGGGACGCGTCACCGAGCGCGTCACCCCGACGACCGGCCAGGTCCGCCTCGAGGGCGGCGGGTTCGACCCCCACTACGCCGCCCGCTCGGTCGGCGGGGAGTTCCCCGAGGGGACGGAGGTCATCGTCGTCGATCCCGGGGGCGGCAACGTCGTGACCGTCGAGGCGCTCGACGCCGTCGAGGACGACATCGACCGCCAACTGCGCCGGGACCGGGAGCGCGAGGACACGACCGAGGCGGGCGAGAAGGCGGTGGACCGCGACCGCGACCCCGACCGCGAACGGGAACGCGAGCGCGAGACCGACGGGTAAACCCGCCGTCGCGACCGTGCGAACCCTTATCCACCCGACCTCCCAAGCACCGCCATGGACCCCGTATTGCTCCAGTTACCTCTCGGCCTCGGCCCGCTCGTCGTCGGCCTGCTGGTCATCCTGCTGGCGGTCGCGACGGTCTACTCGATGGTCGAGATCGTCGACGCCACCGAGAAGAAGGCCCTCACGGTCTTCGGCGAGTACCGCAAGCTCCTCGAACCCGGGATCAGCTTCATCCCGCCGTTCGTCTCCCGCACCCACGCCTTCGACATGCGGACACAGACGCTCGACGTGCCCCGGCAGGAGGCCATCACGCGGGACAACTCGCCGGTCACCGCGGACGCGGTCGTCTACATCAAGGTGATGGACGCGACGAAGGCCTACCTGGAGGTCGACGACTACAAGCGCGCCGTCTCGAACCTCGCACAGACCACCCTCCGGGCGGTGCTGGGCGACATGGAACTCGACGACACCCTCAACAAGCGCCAGGAGATCAACGCCCGCATCCGGAAGGAGCTCGACGAGCCGACCGACGAGTGGGGCGTCCGGGTCGAGTCCGTCGAGGTGCGCGAGGTCAACCCCTCGAAGGACGTCCAGCAGGCGATGGAACAGCAGACGAGCGCCGAGCGCCGCCGCCGGGCGATGATCCTCGAGGCCCAGGGCGAGCGCCGGAGCGCCGTCGAGACCGCGGAGGGCGACAAGCAGTCGAACATCATCCGAGCCCAAGGCGAGAAGCAGTCACAGATCCTCGAGGCCCAGGGCGACGCCATCTCGACGGTCCTGCGCGCGAAGTCCGCCGAGGCGATGGGCGAGCGGGCCATCATCGAGCGGGGCCTCGAGACGCTGGAATCCATCGGCCAGGGCGAGTCGACCACCTTCGTGCTCCCACAGGAACTCACCTCCCTGGTCGGCCGCTACGGCAAGCAACTCACCGGCAGCGACGTCCAGGACGGCGACGCCCTGGAGGCCCTCGACTTCGACGAGGAGACCCGCGCGATGCTCGGCCTCGACGACATCGACGAGATCCTCGGTCAGATCGACGAGGCCGCCGAGATGGACGTCGAGCAGATGGAACAGGAGGCCGAGGCCATCAAGTCCGGCGAGCCGACGATCAAGAGCGCCGACGAGGTCATCAGCGAGGCGGACGACGGGATGCCCGACCCGGACGACGCCGACCTCGACGCCGAGGTCGAGTAGGTCGGCGCCGACGACACCCTTTTGTCCGCGAACCCGGTACCCCGTTCCATGTCCGAGGGGGTCGACGAGGAGAAGCGCGCGACGCTCCGCCGGTTCGCGGCCGTCGGCGCGTCGACGCCGCTCGCCGGACTCGGCGGGACGAGCGACGCCGACCCGGCGGGCGCGGGCGACGACACCCGCGCCGCCGTCCGCGGGTACGTCGCAGCGACGCCCGGCGCCCACTTCTCGAAGGTCCGTGACGACCTCCGACTCGGCACGGGCGAGGCCCAGCACCACCTCCGGCGGCTGGTCGACGACGGGGTCCTATCCTCCCGCCGCGACGGCGACTACCGCCGCTTCTATCCCGCCGGCCGTTTCTCCGCGTTCGAGCGGATCGCGCTGGGGCACCTCCGGCGCGAGACGCCGCGCCTGATGCTCCTGACGGCGCTCCGGAACCCGGGCGTCTCCGGCGCCGACCTCGCGGCGGAGCTCGACGTCTCCCGGCCGACGGTCAGCGCCCACGCCGGGGACCTGTCCGAGGCCGGCCTGATGGAGCGGGCCGACGGCTACCACGTGACGCGCCCCGAGACGGTGGTGACCCTCGTCGCGCGATACGCCGATTCCTTCGGCCCCGAGGCGGCCTCCTTCGCGGCCGACGCCGCCGACCTGCTCCGGTACGACCCCTGAGCCGCCCCGGCGCCGCCTACCGCGTCACCCGCCAGGTCGTCCCCGAGGAGTACCCCCACTTCTCGACGGTCACGCCGAAGTCGCCGTCGCGGATGGGCCGGATGTTGGCCCCGACCTCCTTCGCGGTCATCCCGAGGTCCTCGGCGATGCCCCGGGACTTGAAGTAGGTGTCCTCGCCGACGCGCTCCCGGAGGTACGCGAGGATGCGCCGCTGTTTCGGGGTCAGGTCGTCCGCGCCGCCCTCGCCGGACGCCGTGGTGCTCATGTCACCGGTGACGTTCCCGAGCGGTATATCGGGTTTGGTACGTCCGGCTAACCCCGCTTAGTCGTGCGGTTTCTCGGACGGGTGCCGTCGCGATGCGCCCTACGCCGCCCGTGGTGGGACCGCGTGGTACGACCGGCTAACGAGCCCGTGCCGCCCGTGGTGGGCGCACCGTACGATCGGCGACCCCCCGCCGCCCGCGGCGGGACCGTGCGGTACAACCGGCTATCGTGTCCGCGCCGTCGGTCGTGACCGCACCGTACGACCGGTTGGCCGACGGTTCCGGGGTGGATCTCTTCAGAAGGTACTTGTCCGGTCGGCCGCCAGGGGCGGACGATGAGCGGCTCGGCCGGGGTCGAGGTGAGCGTCGTCCTCCCCGCGTACAACGAGGAGGCGACCATCGAGCGGACGGTTCGCCTGACCGTCGAGCGGCTCGAGGCCTTCCTGCCGGCCGACGCCTTCGAGGTCGTCGTCGCCGAGGACGGCTGTACGGATCGGACGCCCGAGATCGCCGACCGCCTGGCCGCCGCGGACGACCGCGTGCGCCACGTCCACAGCGACGAGCGCCTGGGCCGCGGCGGGGCGCTCGACCGGGCGTTCGGGGCGGCCCGCGGCGACGTGCTCGCGTACTTCGACACCGACCTCGCGACCGACATGGACCACCTGGAGGGGCTGATCGAGCGGGTCCGGTCGGGCGAGGCCGACGTGGCCACCGGATCGCGCTGGATGCCGGGCCACGAGGCCGACCGCCCGCCCCGGCGCGGCGTGCCCAGTCGGGTCTACAACGGCCTCGTCCGCCTGTTCCTCCGGTCGCGGCTCCGCGACCACCAGTGCGGGTTCAAGGCCGTCTCCCGGGAGGCCTTCGAGGCCCTGCGCGACGACGTCGACGACGAGCACTGGTTCTGGGACACCGAACTGCTGGTGCGCGCCCAGCGCGCCGGCTTCCGGGTCGCGGAGTTCCCGGTGGAGTGGGAGCCGAAGGGGGACTCGAAGGTGGACCTCGTCCGCGACGTGTTCGGGATGGGAAGCGCCATCCTCCGGACCTGGTGGAAGCTGTCGGTGGCGCCCCGGATCACGCGCCGGCGCACCGTCGTCGCGGGCGTCCTGTTCACGCTCGTGGCCCTCGGGCTGATGACGCTGTACATCGACCCGAGCGACGCCCTGGCGGCACTGGGCTCCGCGGACCGCCGACTCGTCGCGCTGTCCGTCGTCGTCTACCTCCTCTCCTGGCCGCTCCGTGGCCTCCGCTACCGCGAGATCCTCGACGAACTCGGCCACCGCGAGGGCGTCGGCTTCCTGACCGGGGCCGTCTTCATCAGCCAGACGGGCAACCTCGTCTTCCCCGCGCGGATGGGCGACGCGGTCCGGGCCTACGTCGTGAAGGCCCGCGGGCGCGTCCCGTACCCGACCGGCTTCGCGTCGCTGGCGGCCGAGCGGGTGTTCGACCTGCTGACCATCGCGGCGCTCGCGGGGGGCGTCCTCGCGGCGCTCGTCCTGGGCGGCGGCGCGACGGGCCTGGCCGCCGCGGTCTCGGGATCGGTGCCGTACGTCCCCGCGGGAGCGATCCGGACCGCCGTCCGCGTGGCTGCGGGGGTCGGCCTCGCGGCCCTCGCCGCCGTCGCCGTCATCGTCGCGAGCGCGCGGAGCGACCGGAACCTCGTGCGCGCGGCGGTGGCCCGCCTCTCGTCGGACTCATACGCCGACTACGTCGCCGGCGTCGTCGAGCGCTTCGCCGCCGACCTCCAGACCGTCGCCGGGAGCCGGCGGGCATTCCTCCGGGTCGGCGGCCTGAGCCTCGTCGTGTGGACGCTCGACGTGCTCACCGCTGTGATCGTCCTCGCGGCCTTCCCCGCCGTCTCGCTTCCCCTCCCGCTGCTCCTGACCGTGGGGCTGTTCGCCGTGAGCGTCGGCAACCTGGCGAAGGTCCTCCCGCTCTCGCCCGGCGGCGTCGGCCTCTACGAGGCGGCCTTCACGGCCTTCGTCGTCGTCCTCACGCCGCCCGGGACCGTACCGCCGGCGGTCGCCTTCGCCGCGGCCGTCCTCGACCACGCGGTGAAAAACGCCGTCACGGTCGCCGGCGGCGTGGGGTCGATGCTGGCGCTCAACGTCTCGCTCACGACGGCCGTCGAGGAGGGAAGCGAGGCGTCGGGGACGGGATCGCCGCCGGTCGACTCGCCGGCCGAGGACTAGAACGGGGGTCTCACCGCGACCGGCGGGTAGGGGGATGGGGCGGGGACCCGACGGCTCACTCCGTCGCGCGGCGGTCGTAGACGGCGTCGAACAGGGAGGCGAAGGCGTTGACGTCGCGGTCGGCCAGCGCACGGGGGTCGGCGCTGTAGCAGGCGACGGCCGCGCCCGCCTCCGTCCAGTCGACCGCCGCGTTCAGGAACCGATAGGCCCGACGCCGGTCGACGTACTGGCGGAGCGCGGTCAGCGACCGTAACGCGCAGACGGGTTCCTCCGTCGCCGCGAGCGCCTCCGACAGCGCGACCCCGAGGTCGGTCAGGGCGTCCGGCGCGGCGACGCGCGTGCCCGGGCAATCCGGGGCGTGGGCGCGGTCGCCGGGCGTCGCGTCGACGAGCCGGACGGCGCGGTCTGGGGCGTCAGCCAGCCAGCGGTCGAGGAGCGTGAGGTCGCGGCGCGTGAGCGCCACGTAGACCAGCGGGCGGTCCGGTGGGCCGAGGGTGACAGGCGCCGGCGTCGGGTCGACCGCCAGCGATGACGAGAGCACGAGCACGTTCGTGACCGGCGGCGCGACCGCGTCGAGCGGGTCCGTCGCCGTCGGCGACCGTGTCGTTCCCGGCATCGGTCCATGGGTGGGCCCGGACGGCAAAAATACCGCCCGGTCGTTCCGCCCGGTTTCGCCCGTCTCAGCGACCGTTCCGGACCGTTCCGGACCGTTGCGCCGGCGAAACGGATCCCCGGTGAGCGGAACGGTCCGGCCCCCCTGAACGGCCGGCGGCGAAACGGTTCTGAATCCGGGTTAACCGAGATTAACCGACGGGCCGGTTTACCGGGGCTCGCCCCGGTGAGACGACCGGACATGCCAACGAGAACGGTCCTCGTTGACGGCGGAGCGACGGCGGCGACTGACGGACGGGTCGGGCCCCCGGCGACGCCGCACCGCGGAGGTGGTCCCGATGGTCCCTGACCGCGGCACCGGACGGCGGGTCGCGTACGTCTCGCTCGTCCTCGTCCTGGCGCTCGGAATGCTGTTCCCGAGCGGGGTGCTGGGCGCCGTCGGCGCCGCACAGACCACGACGCGACCGTCCGTGACGACCGAGCCGGCGACGAACGTGACGACCGACGCCGCCACGCTCAACGGCAACCTGACGGACCTCGGCGGCGCCGGGAACGCGACCGTCCGGTTCGAGTACTGGAAGCAGGGCGACCGGAACGGGACGGCGGCGTTCACCCCGTCGCGGGTCCTGGAGGGGCCGGGGACGTTCGACGCCGCCGTCTCCGGCCTCGCCGAAAACACGACGTACGTGTACGTCGCGCACGTCGAAGCGGCCGACAACGACACGGCCACCGGCGAGCCGGTCACGCTCACGACCGACGACGCCGAGCAAGAAGAGGAAGAGGAGGAAGAGGAGGAAGAGGAGGCCGACGATGGTGACCAGCGCGGTCCCGGTGACGAGTCCGGCGAGGGCGACGAGTACGGGCCGGGCAATGA
>JBDGSZ010000047.1:0-7262 GCA_042217265.1 Haloferacaceae archaeon | reverse complement strand
GCGCGGTCAGCGCGACGTGGGTCGTCATCCGGTCGTCGCGGCCGGGGCGGTGGCCGAGACGCAACACCGCGACCTCCGGCGTGTCCTGCATGCCCGCCACGAGTCGCCGGCGACGGGAGGCGTTTACGGTCCGTGGCGGGCGCGGGGTCGGTCCGGCGTCCGGCGGACCGAAAGGGTTTGACCGACCGCCACGTACGCCGGCCCGTGCAGGTCGTGGGCCACAACGTCGTCGGGGACGGCGACCCCCGCAGGCTGTTCGTGAGCGACGCCGACCCGGGCGACGAGCGGGGCGAGCTGGACGCCGTCGCGCTCGACCCCGGCGCGCGTCTGGCCTACTCGCTCGGGCCGCGCCGGTGTGCCGGGACCGTCGCGGACGGCGTCCACCGCCCCTGCGACGCGGCCGCGGCCCCCTACTGCGAGGCCCACCGGAGCACGTGGGTCTGTGCGCGGTGTACCGGGACCTGCCTCAAGGACGAGATGGACTGTCACGAGGACCACGCGGTGTACCTCGCCGCGTTCGCCCCGGACGCGTTCAAGGTGGGCGTCACCAAGGAGCGGCGCCTGGAGACTCGGCTCCGCGAGCAGGGCGCCGATCGGGGGGCACACCTGCGCACGGTTGAGGACGGCCGGGTGGCCCGCGAGATCGAGGCGCGCCTGGCCGAGCGCATCCCCGATCACGTCCGCGTCGAGCGCAAGCGCGCGGGGCTGGGCCGGACGGTCGACGGGGCGGCGTGGCGCGACCGCCTCGCCGAGTTCGATCCCATCGAGACGTACGCGTTCGAGTACGGGCTGGACCTCGACGGGCCACCGGTGGCCGAGACGCTGGCGTCGGGGACCGTCCGCGAGACCAAGGGGCGGCTCCTCGTCCTGGACCACCGCGGGTCGACGTACGCGGTCGACATCCGCGACCTCGTGGGCCACGAACTCGAGCCCGGCGGGGCGGACCGCGACCTGCAGGCGAGCCTGAACGCGTTCTGACCGGCGGGGGCGCACACGGCGGAGAACAACCCTTATCCGGGAGGGTTTCGAACGGCGGGTCATGGCTGACGACGAACCCGACAAGCCGACGGAATCGGAGCCCGACGCCGACGCTGACGCCGACGCCGACGCCGCCGACGGGAACGAGGGAGGCGGGGACGGCGAGGAGAAGTCCTTCCGCGAGCGGGTCGAGGAGATCCGCGAGCGTCGCCAGGAGGAACGCGAGGAGGGCGAGGGCGACGGCCCGCCACGTCCCGACCCCGAGGAGATGATGGGCGGTGGCGGTGGCCCCGGTGGCAACCCGTTCGCGCAGATGATGAGCGGCATGATGGGCGGCGGTGGCGGCGGTCCGGGCATGGGCGGCGGCCCGCCGGGCATGGGCGGCGGCCCGCCGGGCATGGGCGGCAGCCAAGGCGGCGGGGGCGAGGAGGAGAGCGTGGGTAGCGAGGAACTGGTCCGCGAGGTCCGGCAACTGCGCGACGAGGTCCGCGACGCGACCCGACAGCTCCAGCGCATCGCGCAGGCGCTGGAGGACGACTAACGGGACGCGACCGTCGCGACTAGCGGGACGCGACCTTCTCCGACCCGGTAGCGACGCCCGACCGTCGCCGACTCACGACCCGAGGTCCCGGTAGACCGCGGCGAGCCGGTCGACGGCCCGGTCGACCCCGTTCTCCTCCCGGCGCGCGAGGCAGGCCTCCGAGAGCCGCTCGCGCTCGTCGAGCGTCCGCCAGACTGCGTCGCGGAGGTCATCGACGTCCCCGGTCCCGTAGCGGTAGCCGGTCTCGCCCGCCGCGACCGTGTCCGCGAGGGCGCCCTCGTCGGCGCCGACGACCGGGGTGCCACAGGCGTTCGCCTCCAGCGCCACGAGGCCCTGGGTCTCGACCGGGCTGGGGAAGACGAAGGCGTCGAGCGCGCTGTAGAACGCGGGGAGGTCGTCGCGGTCGAGAAAGCCCAGGAAGCGCGCGTCGACGTCCCGCTCGCGGGCCCGCGCCTCGAGGTCCTCGCGGGCCGGACCGTCGCCGCCGAAGACGACGGTGACGTCGAGCCGCGCCGCAGCGTCGACGAGGTCCGAGAGCCGCTTCTCGTAGCCGTGTCGGCCGGTGTACCCGATCAGCGGCCGGTCGCCGTCGAGGCCGTGGCGCTCGCGGAAGGCCGTGGGATCGACGGGCCGGAAGCGGTCGAGGTCGATCCCGTTGGGCACGACCTCGACCGGGGTCCCGGGGCGAACCGACTCCTCCAGGTACCGGCGGGTAGCCTCGCTCGGCGCGATCACGGCGTCGGCGCGGCCGAAAAACCACCGCTCGTAGCGCTTGCTCGCCCCGGCGATGGCGTTCTCGACCCGCTTGCGGTCGGTCAGGTAGTCGGCGTACTCGCCGGTCGGAGTGTGGTAGCTGGCGACGACCGCGGCGTCCCGCTTGCGCGCGAGCCGGAGGGCTCCGAGGCCGAGGCCGAAGGGCGTGTGCGCGTGGACCACGTCGACGTCGAGGCGGCACACGGCACGGGGGAGCCGCGGGAGGCCGAGTCGGAACCCGTCGTAGTACGGGAACGGGAGGCTGGGGACCGGGTGTTCGTCCGGGCCCGGCGCGTAGCCGTCGCCGTCGGGGTAGACCACGTCCATCCGGCCGCCGCGGGCCCGCCAGCGGTCGCGCCAGGCCGCGACGGTGTAGGTGACGCCGTTGACCGTCGGGTGGTAGGTGTCGGTGAAGGCCACGACCGACGCCGGGTCGTCCATCGCGCCGGAGTTGACCGACCGGGGTCTAATCGCTTGTGACTTCGGCGTAGACGGCGGTGAGGCGCTCGCCGACCCGGTCGAGGCCGTGCTCGCGGGCGGTCTCCCGGGCGTTCTCGCCCAGCCGCTCGCGGAGCGTCGGGTCGTCGGCCAACCGGTCGAGCGCCCGCCTGAACTCCGCCCGCGTCTCGCAGAGAATGCAGTCCTCGCCGTCGGTGTAGTACTCGCGGAACACGGGGAGGTCCCGCAGGACGACGGGCTTGCCACAGGCCATCGCCTCCAGCACCGCGATGCCCTGGTTCTCGGCCTTCGTGGGGAAGAGGTAGACGTCGCCGGCGCCGAAGGCGCCGCGTTTGTCCTCGACCCAGCCGGTGAAGGTGACGTTCGGCGGCGGGTCCCGCGTCCAGCGGCGCACGGTCGCGGATGCCTGCGGACCGGTGTCGTACGGGCCGAACCACGCGAACTCGTAGTCGGTCGCCCGTGCGAGGCGACAGAAGTCGGTGAGGCCCTTCCGCTCGAACACGTTGCCGACGGCGAAGACTACGAGTCCGTCGAGGTCGAACCGCTCGCGGTACTCCGCCCGGAGCGACTCGTGACCCGCCAGGGAGTCTAAGTCGACGCCGTTGGTGACGGGGCGGACGGGCGCCCCGACGGGGTAGGACTCCAGCACCCGCTTGGTGTACTCGCTCGGGCACAGGACGAGGTCGGCGAGCGAGTAGACCCGGCGGAGATACCGGCGGAGCGCGGGGGCGGCGAGGTCCGATCCCCGGAAGCTCCCGGCGAAGTCCTCGGCCGTGACGTGGGCGTGGAGGACCAGCGGAACGCCGGCGCGGCGGGCGTGTCGCGCCACGGCGAGCGTCGCCGGGCCGGGGAGGTTACAGTGGGCGACGTCGAAGCGCCGGAAGGCCCCGTCGCCGGCGAGGAGGCCGCGGGCAGCGCCGCGCAGGTCGCCGCCGCGCCAGGGCGAGGTCACCACCTCGACGTCGGTCCGCGCGAGCGCGGCCCGCTGGTGGTCGGCGGCGGTGCCGATGCCGCTCCGGTCGAGCCGCGAGGCGAGTTCGAGGTGGTTCAGGACCCGCACGTCACCCGGGTCCGGCGGTGCCGGTGTTAACCCTCCCGGTTCGGCGGCGACCGGCGGCGGGCACGACGCCCCGCCGCGGGCGCCGACGGCGACACGGATTTACCGGGCGACACCGGAGGACGGGCATGGGCATCCCCGAGGAGCGCATCGACCGCCTCCACGAGCACGCCCGGGCGGCGGCGGCCGAGCGCGACCACGACCGGGCGCGGGAGTACGTCCGGCTGGCCCGCCGCATCGCCGAGCGGCACCGGTGTGGCGTCCCGCGGGCGTTCGACCGCTCGACCTGCGACGCCTGCGACGCGTACCTGCGGCCCGGGGTGAACGCCCGGGTGCGGCTCCGGCCGGGCCGGGTCGTCGTCCGGTGTGACTGTGGCGCGACGGCGCGCTACCCACACGAGTGAGCGCCGTCGGCCGAGAGATAAAAAGTGAAACCCGGTCGGGCTGAACGGGACCCATGACCAGCGACGAGCTGCGGAAGCGAGCACACGACCTAGACGCCACCGTCCGGGTCGGGAAGCGGGGCGTCGAGGCGGTCGTCGACGAGGTGGACGACCAGCTGCGGGACCGCGACCTCGTGAAGGTCAAGTTCCTCCGCGCGGCGCGGGGCGGGACGACGGTCGACGAACTGGCGGCCGACCTCGCGGGGCAGGCGGGCGCCGATGTGTTCGAGACGCGGGGGAACACCGCGGTGATACGCCGATGATCGCGGCACCCCTTCAGGCGGTGTCGTTCGTCAGCGACCTGCTGGAGCCGCTGATCGGGGCCGACATCGCCAGGGCCGTTGCGGCTGTCGTGGTGTTCGTCGTCACCTTCGCCGTCGTGTTCCTGGGCGGGCGGGCGGTCGTCCAGCCGCTGGTCAGCCGCGTCCTCGAACGGCGGGACCTGGACGCCCACGCCCGGCGGCCGCTCAAGAAGGTGGTGAGCGTCGCCATCGTCTTCGTCGCCGTCTCGGTCGCCTTCGGCCTGGCCGAGTACGGCAACTTCCTACAGTCGCTTGCGACCATCGCGGCGGCCGCGACGCTCGCCATCGGCTTCGCCACCCAGGACGTCATCGCCAACTTCGTCGCCGGGGTGTTCATCTTCACGGACAAGCCGTTCCGCATCGGCGACTGGATCGAGTGGGACGGCCACTCCGGCGTCGTCGAGGACATCAGCTTCCGCGTGACGCGGGTTCGCACCTTCGACAACGAGCTCCTGACGGTGCCCAACCGCGACCTGACCGACGGCGTGGTGAAGAACCCGGTCGCGAAGGAGCGCCTGCGGCTGAAGGTGCCCTTCGGCATCGGCTACGACGACGACGTCGAGACGGCGACGGACATCATCATCGAGGAGGCCGAGGCCCACGACGGCATCCTCGACGACCCGGCGCCCTCGGTTCGCCTGACCGAACTCGGGGACTCGTCGGTCGTCCTCCAGTCGCGGGTGTGGATACAGGACCCAAGCCGGGCGGACTTCGTGAAGACCCGCGGGGAGTACGTCACCAACGTCAAGCGCCGGTTCGACGAGGAGGGCATCGACATCCCCTACCCCAACCGGACGCTGTCGGGCGACATCTCCGTGGAGGGGCTTGACCGGGTCGCCGGGGCGAGCGACTAGAGCTCGATCCGCTCGACCAGGCGGTCGTCGCTTTTCGTGTTGATGGCCACGATGCGGACCTCGTCCTCGACGGTCGAGTCGCGCAGTTTGGCCTTCAACAGCTCGTCGACCTGATAGACGCCGGCGGCGTTCGTCATCTCGATCTCGACGAGGACGGGGACGTCGTCCCCCGCCAGGAGCGAGACGTCGCTGATGGCCCGGCTGGACAGGGTGTTGATACCCCGACCGCCCCGCTCGTAGGGGATGCGCGACCGGCCCCGTTCCATGTCGAGGCCGTCGGCGACCCGGACGACCCCGGCCTCGCGCGTGAGCGGCGTCTCGTCGGCGTGGTGACAGAGGACGGCGTGGAGCGTCTCGCCTTTCATCCGGACCGCCGCGGGCACGTCGTAGAACCGGTCGAGCAGGCGGTCGAGGAGGTCCGCGGCCAGCGGGACGGAGTGGCGGCCGTGGTCGTCGCGGTGGACGACGTGACCGACGTCGTGGAGCGTGGCGGCGAGCGCGACGATCACCGGCTCGTCGGCCTCGTCGAGGCCCTGGTCGGTGGCGCCGTTGAACGACACGCCGCCGCGCTTGAGGAGCTCGTAGAGCCGGAGGGCGCGGTTCCTGACGATCTCGATGTGCTTCGGCCCGTGGTCGTTGTACCCCTTCCGGGTGACCGGGTTGACGTTCTGGGCCTCGAGGTAGGCGGCGACCTCCGGGTCCTCGCGCAGGACCGGGAGCACCTCGTTCAGCCGCTCGTCCGGGAACGCGTGGTCGGCGGCGGGGTCGTAGGGACGTCCGCCGGGGTCGTCCTGGTCGTCCATGCCGCGACGTGACCGCGGACGGCGAAAAGCCCGCCGGTCAGCCGCTCACGGCCGCCTCGACCGCCGCGTAGTCCGGTTCGATGGATGGGTCGTCGGCCACCCAACGGTACGTGACGGTTCCGTCGCCGTCGACGACGAACACCGAGCGGCGGGCGAGGCCGTGGAGCCCCATCGACGCGAAGTCGGTCCTGACCCCGTAGGCGTCGATGACCTCGCGGTCGTAGTCGCTCACGAGGTCGAAGGCGAGGCCGTGCTTGTCGCGGAACTCGTTGAGCGCGAACGGGGAGTCGGTGCTGACCCCGTAGACCGTCGCCCCGGCCGCACGGAAGTCGTCGAGCCGGTCCTGGAACTCGGTCATCTCGTTGGTACACGTGCCGGTGAACGCCGCCGGGAAGAACGCGAGGACGAGCGGCGCCTCGCCGAGCCGGTCCGAGAGCGTGAACTCCTCGACGTCGCCGGTCGCGAGCGGCGCGGTGAAGTCGGGCGCGTCGTCGCCTTCCTGGATCATACCGCCTCTGACGGGTGCCGGCTGAATACGGTTACGCTCCGTTCCGGCGCGGACGGGGCGAGCAAAAAGCCTATAGTCGGCACCGGGCTAGCACCGGGTAGCGATGCTCGACACCGTCATCCCGCTGTTCCCGGGGATACCGGGGGGGCCGGAGGTACTGATCGTCCTCTTCGTGCTCGTCCTGCTGTTCGGCGCCAACAAGATCCCGAAGCTCGCCCGGTCGACCGGCCAGGCGATGGGCGAGTTCCAGAAGGGCCGCCAGGAGATCGAGGAGGAACTGGAGGAGATGCAGGAGGGCGACGCCCCGGCGTCGGGCGAGCCGACCGGCACGCCCGCGGCCGAGTCGCAGTCCACGACGTCCGACGTCGAGTCCGGCTCGGAGACCGACGAGACCGAGCGCGAGGCCAACTGACACCGGCGTCCCCGGGAACGGGAGCGGCAGGCCTTTCTTCGACCGTGACCAGCCCTCCTCGTGGGGCGTGTGGCCTAGCGGACAGGGCGAGAGGTTCCTAACCTCTCGATCGCGGGTTCGAATCCCGCCACGCCCGTTCGCCGGCGAGCGAA
>JBDGSZ010000110.1:0-7394 GCA_042217265.1 Haloferacaceae archaeon | reverse complement strand
CGGCGACGTCCAGGGCGACGAGATGCTCGTCGAGTTCGACGACTACTTCCTCCGGACCCTGGAGGCCAACGACATCGACGTCGACGAGGTCAAGCGCGAGGCCCAGGAGCAGATGGCGGCCAACGAGTTCGACGGCGTCGAGGGGCTCTCGACGGTGCCGGACGCCATCTCCGAGCTGTTCGTGGTCACCTCGGACCTCTCGGGCAAGGAACACGCCGCGGTCCAGTGTGCCTGTCAGGAGGGCGTCGACTCGGCCATCTCGAAGACCTGTAACTTCCCCAACTCGGCGACGCCGGAGGACATGGACGAGGTGTACCGCTACATCTACGACAACGGCGGGAAGGGCGTGACCGTCTACCGCGACGGGACGCGCTCGAAGCAGGTGCTCACCACCCGCGCGAAGAACGCCGAGTTCGCCGACGAGGATGAGGCCCTCGAGACCATCGTCGAGGGCATCGAGGAGGTCTTCGACGGGCTCGAGGGGTTCCTCGAGAACGACGACGTCCAGGCGGCGCTCGACGAGGAGGTCGAGCGGTACCTGCGGACGGCCGACGGCGTCGAACTCGGCAAGAAGCGTCCGCGGCCGGACGTCCTCCACGGCGTCACCCAGCGCATCGACACGGGTTACGGGAAGCTCTACGTCAACATCAACGAGGACCCCTCGAACGACCGGCCGTTCGAGCTGTTCGCCAACATCGGCAACTCCGGCGGGTTCACCGCCTCGTTCACCGAGTCGCTCGCCAAGACCATCTCGACGGCGCTGCGCTCCGGCGTCGACCCGCGCGAGATCGCCGACGAACTCCAGGGCATCAGGTCGCCGAAGGTCGCCTGGGACAAGGGCGAACAGATCAACTCCATCCCCGACGCCATCGGGACGGCGATGCGGCGCTACCTCGACGGCGAGGTGGACAAGGCCCATCCCCAACAGCAGACCATCGACGAGGTCGGCGAGACGGACGACGCCGGCGCGGTCGAACCGCCGGAGACGGACGGCGGGGCCGTCGCCGAGACCGGCACGAGCGACGCCGGGGCCACGGACGACCTGCTCTCGGCGGGCGAGAACCCCGAGTGCCCCGAGTGCGGGGGGCTGAACCTTCACTACTCCGAGGGCTGCAAGACCTGCGAGTCCTGCGGCTGGAGCGAGTGTTAGCGTGAGCCGTCAGTCCGACGCCGATCCCCGGGCCGCCCGTTCCGGGGAGGGAGGGGACGCGTCGGACGACCACGGCGTCGACGGCCGCCCCTGTCCGCTCTGTGACGCGTCGCTGATCCGCCGCCACTGTAAGTACGTCTGCCCGCAGCACGGCGTGGTCTACGACTGCAGCGACACGTTCTGGTAGGACCGGATCGCTATTCGGCCGACTGCGGGCCGGTCGGACGGCCGTCGGCCCCAGGCGGGAGCATACCCCATAGATGGGGCAAGAACTGTTATGCCCTTGCGCACCGTAGGTGCGTTCGGCACGATGCGTTGGGGGTACGTCAGCGGTCAACCGAGCGACGGGTGGGCACGGACAGTATGAGAAAGGACCAGCTATCGCGGAGTAAAGCCATCCAGCAGCGCACCGGGAAGACGTTCCACCTCGCGACGCGGCTGCTCCCGAAGCGCGTCCGGCACGCCACCTACGTGCTGTACGCGTTCTTCCGGATCGCCGACGAGGTGGTCGACGACGCCGACGGTGCGGAGCCGGCGGCCCAGCGGGCGGAACTGGAGCGCTACCGGGCGGCCGCGTTGGGGGAGCGCGAGGCCGACGACCCGGTGCTCGAGGCCTTCGCCACCGTCCGGGAGCGGGCAGGCATCGCGGATGAGGACGTGGAGGTCTTCGTCGACGCGATGCTGGCCGACATCGACACCGACCGGTACGGGACCTACGAGGAGCTGGAGACATACATGGACGGATCCGCGGCTGCCGTCGGGCGGATGATGACGGCGGTGATGGATCCGCCACCCGAGTCCGAAAAGCGAGCCCTGCCACACGCCACGGCGCTCGGCGAGGCGTTCCAGATGACGAACTTCCTGCGTGACGTGCGGGAGGACGCGGTCGAGCTCGACCGGATCTACCTGCCGCTCGAAACGCTCCGCGAGCACGGGGTCGACGCGGAACAGGTTCTCAACCTGGAGTACTCGGAGGGGTTCGCGGCGGCCATGCGCGAGGAACTGCGGCGCACGGAGCGGCTCTACCAGGAGGGGGTCGCGGGCATCGAGTACCTCCCCGACGACTGCCAGTTCGCGGTCACGCTCGCGGCGGTGCTGTACGCCGACCACCACCGGCTCATCCGGGAGCGTGGCTACGACGTGCTGTCCGAGACGCCACAGCTCTCGACGCGCCGGAAACTGTCCCTGCTCGCCCGGACCGCGCTCAACTGGGCCGTCCTCCGGGACCCCGAATCCGTGTTCTACCGCGTGAGCGCCGTCCCGTCGGAGGGGCCGAGCGGGGGCGAGGGCGAGGCCGCCGACGCGGGCGCCCGACTCCTCGACTGGCTACCGACCCGCTGACGCGGGCAGAAACGGCTCCGCGTCGAACCGGTCCGTCCGGACGAGGCCGAGGCCGAAAAGCGCCGCGAGGGCCACCGGAACGGAGTGACCGAACCAGGCGTTCACCCCGCCCCAGAGCAGGACGAACGAGACCAGGTCGTCGAGCATGAACTCGCAGCGTTCCAGGCGGGCGAGCAGGGCCGTCCGGTCGAGGACCCGGTCGAGGACGGCGACGGTGAGCGTCGCCGACCCGACCCACCCGAGAAAGTTCGAGACGGGGACGCCGTAGAACGGGCCGCCGTCGGCGTAGACCCAGAAGCCGAGCGCCACCGCGCCGGGGTCGAGCACGAGGTCCATCAGGACCACCGCGGCGACGACGACCGGGAGCCGGACGGCCGCGCGGGCGGCGCGGTCGCCGAGCAGGAGCAGGCAGAGCAGATAGCCGTTCGCCACGAGCGGGAGGAAGAACACGGGGAGCGCGATCGGGATACCCCCGACGGTCGGGCCGAGGTCGACGGCGTAGCGGAACTCGCCGTACGGCCAGCCGGTCGTGACGCCGACGAACTCGACCGCGTAGGCGTAGGCACAGAGCCCCGCGAGCCCGGCGGCGGCCCGTCGGTCGACGAGCGGGGCGATCCCGACGACGAGCGGCGCGCGCATCACGAGCACGCCCGCGAGCACGAGCCACGGGTTGAACGAGAGCGGGGCGGGGAGCCAGCCCTCCGCGCTCGCCACGAGCAGGACGGCGCCGGTCACGGGGAAGACGACGGCGATGGTGAAGCGGTTGGCCCGCACGAGCTCGTCGAGGCGCGCCTCCACCGCCCGGCGACCGGACGCCACCTCAGCCATGGAGCAGCCCCCAGAGGCCGCCGAGGGTGATGGCCATGCCGACCAGCGTGTTCAGCGCGGGGTACCACCAGTACGCCCGGGCGACGTCGATCCCCGACCAGAAGATTAGGAAGACCACGACGGGGTAGGCCAGGAGGAGCAGGGCCAGGTGCTGGGAGAGCGCGGAGAAGACGACGGCCGCGGACAGCCAGCAGGCCGCACAGTAGACGTAGGCGCGCTTCTCGCCCAGGACCGTCGCGGTGGTGCGGATGCCGGCCCGGCGGTCGGGCTCGATGTCGGGGATGGCTGAGAAGGTGTGCATCCCCATGGTCCAGAGCCACCCGCCGGCGACCGCGGCGAGCGGCGGCGCCGTCCCCGCGAGCGCGGCGTAGGCGGCGGCGCCGGGCAGGACGTACAGCCCGTTCGAGACCGAGTCGAGGACGGGCGTGGTCTTGAATCGGAGCGGCGGGGCACTATACTCGATCCCGAGGGCGAAGAAGCCGGCGAGCCACGGCCACGCCGCCCGGTCGACAGCGGGAAAGAGCGCCAGGCCGAGGAGCCCGGCGGCGACGACGGCGGCGACGACGGCCGGGTCGCCCTCGAAGCGGACCTCGCGGCCCTCCTTCTTGGGGTTCTCGACGTCGACGTCGGCGTCGAAGACGTCGTTGACGCCGTAGAGGAGGACGTTCCCGGGAAGCAGGAAGTAGGCGAACAGCGCGACCGCCACCGGGTCGAACAGCTCCGCGGGCGTCCGGGCGGCGAAGGTGACGCCGACGACGACCGGCCCGGCGAGGTAGAGCCAGAACCGCGGGCGCGAGAGCACCAGGAGGTAGCGGAGCCGTCCCACGAGCGACCGTTGGGCGCTGCGGCCCGTATCCGTGTCGACGCGCACCGTCTCCTATCCCTCGTCTTCGGCCATCCGTTCGGCGGTCAACTGGCCGCTGATGAGACACATCGGGACGCCGATACCGGGCGT
The DNA here is from genome assembly GCA_042217265.1 of Haloferacaceae archaeon. GTDB lineage: Archaea > Halobacteriota > Halobacteria > Halobacteriales > Haloferacaceae > CAZMLQ01. The sequence continues at coordinate 3,120 of JBDGSZ010000110.1, read as the reverse complement.
GGTGAACGCCCCAGTGTAGTAGAGCCCGTCCATCGCCCGCGAGGCGTTGGGCGGGCGGAAGATGGCGGTCTGCCGGAGGGTGTGAGCCAGCCCGAGCGCGGTCCCCCGGGTCGCGTTGTACCGCTCGGCGAAGTCGTTCACGCAGAACGTCTCCTCGACCACGATGCGGTCCCGCAGGTCCACGCCGGCGTTCGCCGCGATGTCGTCCAGCACCAGGTCGCGGTACTCCCGGCGGAGTTCGGGCGTGTCCTCCAGGCCGGCGGCGATCGGCACCAGGGCGAATAGGTTGCTATGGCCCTCGGGGGCGACGGAGTCGTCGGTCTTCGAGGGGACACAGAGGTAGTACGCGGGGTCGTCAGGCCAGGCCGGGTCGTCGAAGATGGCCGCGAAGTGGTCGTCCCACTCGGTCGGAAGGACGAGCGTGTGGTGGGCCAGGGGCTCGACGTCCCCCTCGACGCCGAGGTAGAGCAGGAACGCGGAGGGGGCGTAGGTGCGCGACTCCCAGTACTCGTCGTCGTACTGGCGCTTCTCGGGCGGGAGCAGCTCGCGCTCGGTGTGGGCGTAGTCGGCGTTGCTGACCACGAGGTCCGGGAAGCGGTCGCGCCCGTCGGCGGTCCGGACCCGGAAGGCGCCCCGCCGACCGCGGATCCCCTCGACCGGCGTCCCGGTCCGGATCTCGACGCCGAGGTCCGTCGCCAGGTCCGCGATGGCGTCGACGACGCCCCCGAGACCGCCGTCGGGGTAGTAGACGCCGAGGTTGAAGTCGACGTGGCTCATCAGGTTGTACAGCGCGGGCGTGTTCGTCGGCGCGCCGCCGAGGAAGACCAGCGTGTACTGCATCACCTGCTGGAGCTTCGGGTGGTCGAAGTACTTCTCGACGTGGTCCTGCATCGACCCCAGCAGGGAGAGCCCCCAGGCGTACCGGGCCAGGGTCGGGTCGAGGTAGTCCCGGACCCGGGTGCGGTCCTCGTAGACGAAGTGCTCCATCCCGATACGGTAGTTGCGCTCGGCCTTCTCCAGGTACCGCTCGAACGCCTCGCCCGCGCCGGGCTCGTACGCCTCGAACCGCTCCCTGTTGACGTCGTTGTCGGGAACCACGTCGAGCCGGTCGCCGTCTTTGAAGAAGATGCGGTAGTGGGGGTCGAGGCGCGTCAGCCCGTAGTAGTCGTCAGGGGAGCGCCCGAAGTACCCGAAGAAGTCCTCGAAGACGTCGGGCATCAGGTACCAGGACGGCCCCATGTCGAACCGGAAGCCGTCGCGTTCGAGCCGGCTCGCCCGGCCGCCGACCTGGTCGGTGCGCTCCAGGATCGTCACGTCGGCCCCGGCGTCCGCGAGGTAGCAGGCGGTCGAGAGCCCCCCGAAACCGCCACCGACCACCGTGACCTCGGCCCCCGCGAGCGCGCTCAGGTCCGAGACGACGTTCATGTCGTCCTCGACGACGGACATACGGATCGAAGGGCCCAGAACGGTATAAATCGCCGGTCGCCGCCGACGTGTGCCGGGAGGCGTGGCTTTAGGCGCCCCGGACCGTTGGTGGAGGTATGGACGGACGCACAGCCGTCGTCACCGGGGCGAGCCGGGGGGTCGGCGCGGCCGTCGCGCGCCTGTTCGGCGACGAGGGCGCCCACGTGGTCTGCTGTGCCCGCGACGCGGCGGCGGTGGAGGACGTGGCCGCGGACATCCGGGCGGGCGGCGGCGCGGCGACCGCGCTCCGGGCCGACGTCCGCGACGAGTTCGACGTCGAGCGCCTGGCCGAGACGGCCGCGCGGGCGGGCGGGTCGATCGATTACGTCGTCGCCAACGCGGGCGTCAACCACGCCGACCCCGGCGAGGCGCCGCTCCACGAGGAGCCGTACGGCCGGTTCGACGACACGCTCCGGACGAACGTCCGTGGCGCCTTCGCCACGGTCAAGGAGACGAGCCCACACCTCGCGCCCGACGCCCGGATCCTCGTCCCTTCGGGGTCGGTCGCCAGGGAGGCAAAACCGGGGATGGGCGCCTACGCCGTCTCGAAGGCGGCCGCCGAGGCGCTGGTCCGGGGCTTCGCTGCGGACCTCGACGCGGCCGCCTGCGTCGTCGACCCCGGCCTCGTCGCCACCGACGTCTCCGGGGGCCGGGGCCGAGATCCGGCCGACGTCGCGCCGATGTTCCGGTGGGTCGCCGTCGAGGCGAGCGAGGCGGACGTGGACGGCGAGGTGGTCGACCTGCGGACCTGGAAGGCGGCGACGCGCTGAGGCGCGACCGGCATCGTTATTAATCGCCGTGAGCGATTTAACAGGGTGACGCGCATCGTCCCGGCCCTCCGCGGCGCGGTCGGCCGCCCGTCGCGGGTGGGGCTCCTCGCCGCGGCGGCGCTGGTCGCGCTCTCGGCCCCGTCCGCGGCCGCGGGGCGGTGGAAGCTCGTCGGTATCTCGTGGGCCGCCTTCGCCGCGATGGCCGGGGCGGCGCCGCTCGGCGCCCGGGCCCACGAGCGGGGCGGCGCCGGGCCGCTCGTGTGGGGCTACGGCCTGGCAAGCGGGGCGATGATCACGAGCGCGGCGGTGTTCCTCGTCCCGGGCGCGGTCGACCACCACCCGCAGTTCGGCGGGTTCGGCCTGGCGCTCGGCCTGCTCACGGGCTACGGCGGCCACACGATCGGCCACCGCCTGGCACACGCCGACCTGCCGGTCGACCGGACCGTGGCGGAACTGACCGCCCACGCCCTCGCGGCGGGGGTCGTCATCGGCGTCGTCTACGGGAACATGCCGGCGCTGGGCCCGACGCTCGGGCTAGCCATCGTCTCCCACAAGGGCCCGGCGGGGTACGCGGCCGCCTCGCGGCTGGCCCGGGGCGGCCGGGAACCGTCGGTGCTCCTGCTCCCGGCCGCCGGGGTCGGGCTCTCCGCGCTCTCGGCGAGCGCCGTCGCACTCCCCGCCTCGCCCCCCGTCCGCGGCGTGGTCTTCGGGTTCGCCGCCGGCGTCTTCCTCCACGTCGCGATGGACTTCCTGCCACGGTGCGAGATCGGGAGCGAGGTCCACGACCTGCTCCGGGTCGAAGGGGACGCCCACGCCGTCCTCGACCGGCTGCGGACCCAGGCCGTCCTCAGCACCGCGCTCGGCGGGCTCGCGGTCTTCCTCGCCT
>JBDGSZ010000131.1:0-7431 GCA_042217265.1 Haloferacaceae archaeon | reverse complement strand
GACCCGCCCGGCGGACGACGGGAGTCGTAGCCCCCGTCCCGACCCTTTCGACGCGTTTTTGAGCCGCGACGGCAGACTCGACGGCATGGCTGACTTCCAGGTCGTCGTCTCCGATCCCGAGACGGGGGAGACGTTCCAGCGCGAGGTCGACGGACAGGACGCGAACCGGTTTCTCGGCCGCGAACTCGGCGACGAGGTCGACGGCGACGCGGTCGGGCTCGACGGGTTCACGTTAGAGCTCACCGGCGGATCCGACGACGCCGGCCGGCCGATGCGCGCGGACGTCTCAGGGTCGTCGCTGAAGGAGCTCCTCCTGACTGGCGGCGTCGGCTACGAGCCACGCCGCGACGGCGAGCGCCGCCGCGTGACCGTCCGCGGCAGCGAGGTGAGCGAGGCAACCGCCCAGATCAACGCGAAGGTGATCGAGGGCGGCGACGTCGCGGCCGCGCTCGGCGAGGACGACGAGTAACGGTGGAGCGCGTCCCCTCAGACCACCCGTCGGTGACGAGCCACCGCGCCCGGGTGGCGCGGTACGGCGGCACCCGGCGGCCCTGCGTGCGGTTGCCGGAGGCGGTCGAGGCCGCGGCGGGCGAAACGGTTCGGCTGGTCCTCGCGGGCGACGAACGCCACGCCCGCGTCGAGTCCGACGCCGAGGGACGCCTGCTCGCGGGGGCGTACGACAACCCGCGGCTGGCCCGCGAGCGCGAGGGCGAGAACCGGCTGGTCGCCTGGCTCCGGGACGCCGGCCGCGGGCCGGGCGACGGCGTCGTCGTCGACGCGGTGGACGGGGGTCCGTACGGCCTGCGGGTCCCCGGCAACCGGGTGGTCTACGAGGCGACGCGGGGGCCGGACGACTCGCTCGCGGCCATCGCCGAGCGGGTCGAGCGGGACCGAGACGGCAGCGGGAACGCGTAACCTTTCCGTTCCGGCCGCGTCCGCCCGGTATGGCTGACGACCGCGCGCTGGCGGAGTTCCTGGCCGGCGACCGGCCGGACGAGGTGGCGCTGTTCCTCGCCGAGGACGAACTGGACGGAGCGGGCACGCTCGCCGAGCGGGGGACCCGCGTCGACGGCGGCGTGGTCCTCGTGTTGCCCGGCGAGCGCGGCCGGAGCGCCTTCGCCGCCGGCACCGGGACCGACGCGATGGCGTTCGCCCGCGAGGCGATGGACGCCGAGGGCCGCATCGACCCGCGACTGGACGGCGGCGAGTGCCCCGAGGACGAGGGGGACGACGACCACCGTCCCCGCTTCGTCCTCGCGTTCGCCGAGGAGCGAAACGAGGCGGTCGGCGGCATCTATGCCGAGGGCGACGTGGTCCACGCTTACGCGCGGTGTGCCTGCGGGGCGTCGTACTCGGACCGGTGGGTGGCCGGGGAGCGGGAGTAGGGACGGCGGGAGGTAGCCGGGGACGGCCCCGACCCTACGCCGTCTCGTCGTCGTCGCCGTCGCCGTCGCCGTCGCCCCCCACCACGTCCACGTCATCGTCGCCCGCCCGCTCGGCGATCCGCTCGAAGGCCGCGAGGATGACCCGCCGCGCCGCCGCGCCCTCCGTCGTCCAGTGGCTCGCGTAGTCGAGCATGTCGTCGTAGATGTCGGGCTTGCAGCCGGCCGCCTTGGGGTGGCCGCCGCCCTCAACCAGCGCCGCCACCTCGTGGGCGCGCTCGAAGCCGTCCGAGCCGCGGATGGAGGCGCTCCCGGCGGGCTTGACGACGACGGCCGCGTCGGCGCCCCGCTCGCGGAGCGCCTCGGCGACCTCGTTCTGCGAACACCGGCCGTACGTGGTCGCGACGGTCCACGGGCCGACCTCGTGGGTGGTCGCCCGGTCGACCGCCCGCTCCACCAGGCGCTCCTTCTCGACCCGGCGCTCCGCGACGTACTCCATCGCGTCGGCCGGGAGGTCGGGGCCGTACTCGGCGACGACGGCGACGTACTCCTCGTTGTCCGCCCACCTGGCGTAGTCGGCCAGGTCGTCGCTCCGGGGGTCGTCCTTGATCCAGAGGTCGTGATCGCGGGTGACGGCCGCGAGGTCGCGGAGGCGGTCGGGGAAGTCGGCGTCCAGTTCCCGGAGCGCCACGTCCGCCGAGCACTCCTCGTCGGAGGCGCCGACGACCAGGTCGACGCCAGCCTCGCGCACGTGGTCGGCGACCGCGTCGTCCCACTGGTGGTGGTCGAACCACCGGACCGACCCGGCGCGCTCGACGACCGGCGGGAGCCCCTCGGCCACGTCCCCGAACTCGTCGGGACAGAGGTCACAGACGTAGACGTCCGCGCCGGGATCGGCGTACTCGGCGACCCGCTCCAGCGCACGGCCGAGCGAGTACGGGCCGGCGCCGACCAGGGCGACGGGCGACGCCTCGCGGGTCTCGTCCTCGGTCTCGGCGGCGGCGCGGGCGTCGGCGTCGTCGGTCAGGCGGGCGGCCATCGACGCCTCGAAGTCGGCGGCGGCGACGGAGGCGTCGAGCGCCTCGCGGACCAGCGCCACGCACGTCAGGCCGTCGGCGTCGGTGTCGGCCACGACGACGGCCGCCGCCCCATCGACGGCCTCGCGGGCGCGCCGTTCGGCGTACTCCTCGTCCAGCGAGTCGGGATAAAAGAAACCGGTCCCCGGCAGGCGCGACTTCCGCGAGAGCGACAGCCGGTCGTCGTCGATGAGGTCGTCGTCCATACCGGGCGGAGGCCCGGGGCCGGGAAGTATCTCGCGGTCGGTGGGCGCCCCGCGGCCGCCGGTCGTCACCGCGGGACGGCCCCCGACCTCACTCCCGGAGTTCGGCCCGTCTGAGCTGGCGCCCGTGCTCGTGGCCGGACTCGCCGGGCGACAGCCGGCGGACGGTCAGCACGGGGACGGGACAGGTCCGGACGACCCGCTCGGCGACGCTGCCGATGAGAAACCGGTTCTCGCCGTGGCGGCCGCGGGTCCCGGTCGCGACCAGGTCGGCGCCGGTCTCGCGGGCGTAGTCGACGATCTCGTCGGCGGGCCGCCCCTCGCGGACGACGGCCGTGACGTCGCCGGCATCGCGCTCCCGGGCGCGGCGCTGGACCTCGACGATGGCCTCGCCGCCGGCCTCTTGGAGGGCGTTCGCCATGTCGTCGCGGACCCGCTCCGGCGACGATTCGACCTCGGCCTCGTCGACGACGTAGAGCGCGTGGACTGCGGCGTCGAACCGGGCGGCCAGGTCGAGGGCGACCTCGACGGCACGGCGCACGCTCTCCGAGCCGTCGGTGGCGACGACCACGGTCTCGAACCCGGGCACGCGCGGCGGTTCGACGGCGCCACACTTGAATCCCGCGCGACGGCGCCGCGCTCCGACCTCGGGGGGTTTTTCATCGCGGCCGCCGGAGCAGCCCGCATGGAGGTCGACCTCGTGCTGGTCCCCGTGGACGGCAGCGACGAGTCCGCGACCGCCGCGGAGTACGCGTTGGCCGTCGCGGCCGAGTACGACGCGGCGGCCCACGCGCTCTACGTCCTCGACGAGGAGACGGCGCGCGCCATTGAGGACGGCCGCGCGGACCACGAGGCGTGTGCCACGGAGTCGCGGGCGTTCCTCGACGGGCTCGCCGGGCTTGCCGACGAGGAGGGCGTCCCGCTCCAGACCTCGACGGCCTACGGCTTCTCGACCCGGGTCAAGACGCGCCACCCGGGGAGCGTCGTCCTCGACGCCGCCGAACAGCAGGCTGCGGACTTCCTCGTCGTCCCCCGCGAGTCGGTCCCCGGGCGGGCCGGCGGCCCGGGCGGCGTGCTCGAACGGGCGGCCGAGTACGTCCTGTTGTACGCCAGCCAGCCGGTGCTGTCCGTCTGACGCCGCACGGGCCCCCGGCCACAACCCCGGCTCCCGGTCCCGATCCCGGTTCCAGCGACGGGGCCGATCAGTCGTCGCCGCCGGAGCGGAGCCGGATGGACATCTCCCGCTCGAAGTTCTCCGCGTTGCTCGTCTCGAACCCCACCTTCTCGTAGAGGCTGATGGCCGGGGCGTTCCACCGCTCGACGCTGAGCCACACCCGTTCGACCCCCTCGTCGGCGGCGTGACCGAGGAGGGTCCGGAGGAGCGCGGTCCCGATCCCGGCGTCCTGGTAGTCCTGGTGGACGAAGATGGCGAGTTCGTAGGCCCCGCCGTCGGGAACGAGCGTCGCGTGGCCGGCGGCCGCCTCGTTCACGAGAGCGATCACGTTGACCGTGTCGCCGGCGAGGACGTTCGCCAGCCAGTCGCGGATCCGGTCCTCGCCGGCGGGGGGGAGACCCTGGGCCCGGTCGGCCGGGTCGAAGTCGACGTACATCGCCGCCAGCGCCTCGAGGGCGCGGTCGGTCGCCATCGCGTCCCCGCCGTCGCCGACCGGCACCAGCCGCACCTCGCGGTCCGCGCAGTCGACGACCGACCGGGGCGGGGTGGGGAAGGGGCCCGCCGGCTCGTCGGGGAAGGATCGCGTCCCGCTCATCTGACGAGCTTGACCGTGACGTGGGAGTTCAACAGCACGAACTCCGCGATGTCGCCGACGCGAATCTTGCCGAGCGGGCTGTCCTCGCCGCCGCCGAGGACGATCTGGTCGAACCCCTCGCTCTCGGCGAGCTCGACCAGAACACTTCCGGCGTGACCTTCGAGGCGACGGACGTCGGCGTCGAGGTCGACGCCGTCGAGGCGCGACTCGACGCGGTCGAGGAGCTCCCCGGGCGACCGGTCGGACGCGGGGTTGTCGACCACGGCGACGGTCAGGTCGTCGCCGGCCTCGGTCGCGCGTTCGACGGCGGCGTCGAGCGCGCGCAGGGAGTCGTCGCTCCCCCCGATCCCCAACAGGACCTTCATATCCGGGGCGTCACGCCGGCGGATGAAAAGCCCGTTGCCGCCGCCGTCCGACGGGCGGCAGACGGCGACCGAAGCCTTTTGCGCGGCGCAGGGGAAGCACGCGACATGTCAGAGCGAGCGACGGGCGGCCCGCACGACGGCGAGCGGGACCGCGACGCCGACGGGTCCGCGGGCGAGGACGGCGACGACCGCGACCGCGGGGACGGCCCGGAGCCCGACGCCACCGACGCCGATGGGGCCCCCGGAGCCGACGCGGACGCCGACCTCCCGCCGGACGTCCGCAAGTACGAGCGGTTCAAGAAGGTCGACGGCGCGGCCTACGACCGGGTCAACGACTTCCTCCGCGACCGCACGTACATCACCGCCCGGGAGTGGGCCATCGCCCGCCTGTGTGCCGACTTCCGGACCGAGACGGGCGTCGAGATGACGAAGGTCGGCGAGAACCTGCCCGAACTCGTCCCCTTCATGACCGACACCTACACGCCGCAGGCGGTCAACCAGGCCCGCGCCTCCTTCGAGGAGAAGGTCCGCACCGCGGGGGCGACGTTCCTCTACGGCGCGATGTCCGGCTTCTTCACCGCAGAGGAACTCGACGAGGTGATGTACGAGGTGACCGAGACCGCCAAGTTCCTGCTCGAGGTCGAGGGCGTCGACCTCGCCGTCGAGGAGGAACTGGAGGCCGAGGAGCGGGTCTCGGAGGCCATGCGCGAGGTGCGCGAGGCCAGCGCGGAGCTCCGGGAGGGCGACGTCGAGGCGGAAGCCGACTGACCGCCGCCGACCGGTCAGTCGCCCCCGTCCCGCACGTTCCGTCCGACCGGCGATCCGAACGGGTCGGTCGGGGTCCCCGCCCCGAACTCGGCGGTCGGATCGTAGACCGGGGTGCCCCGGACGAGCGTCCACGCCGGGAAGGACCCGGGCCACCCCTCGAACGGCGTCCACCCGCACTTGGAGTGGAGGTCCGCGCCCTCGACCGGGCGGGTCCCGTCGGGGTAGAGCGCGAGGTCGGCGTGGACGCCCGGTTCGATCCGACCCTTGTCGGGGAGGTCGAACCGGGCGGCCGGGCGGCGGGCGACGGCGTCCCGCAGGCGCGGGACTGCGAGCGGGTCGTCCGGGTCCCGGGCCCGGGCGAGCAGGAGCGGCACCATCGTCTCCACGCCGGGGACGCCGCTCGGCGCGTCCCAGATCCCGGCGTCCTTCTCCTCGGGGGTGTGGGGCGCGTGGTCGGTGGCGACGAGGTCGACGGCCCCCTCGGCCAGCCGCTCGTACAGGCCGGCCCGGCGCTCCTCGGAGCGGAGCGGGGGGTTCATCCGGCCGAGGGTCCCGAGGTCGGGGAGGTCGTCGCGCGAGAGCAGGAGGTGGTGGGGCGTGACCTCGCAGGTCGCGCCCGGCGTCCCCGCGACGAGGTCGACGGCCTCGGGCGTGCTGGTGTGGGCGACGTGGATCGAGGCGCCGACGTCCGCCGCGACCTCGAGGGCGCGCTCGACGGCGGCGACCTCCGCCTCGGCGGTCCGGTAGGCGCTCCAGGCGTCGGCGTCGTCGCGCCCCCGCGCGGCCTCGTCGAACAGCGCCGCGTCCTCGGCGTGGACGGTCACGGTGACGCCGGCGTCGGCCGCCCGCTCGACGGCCTGGCGGAACAGGTCGGCGTCGATGCCCATGTCGCCGGTCGAGTCGGCGAGGAACACCTCGCCCAGCGCGAGGAGCGGTCGGTCGAGGACGGCGGGGTCCCACTCCGGCGTGACGCCCCCGTTCAGGCCGTAGTCGACGAGCGACGCCTTCGCGTGGCGGGCCTTCACGTCGAACGCCGGGCCGGTCGTGGTCGGGGGGTCGGTGTTGGGCTGGTCGACGACGCAGGCGACGCCGCCGGCGGCCGCGCTGCGCGACCCCGTGGTCCAGGTCTCCTTGTGCGGGAACCCCGGCTCCCGGAAGTGGACGTGGGCGTCGACGGCGCCGGGCAACAGGAGCGCCCCGGCGGCGTCCACGACCCGCTCGTCGTCCGGCGCGAGCGACGCCTCGACGGCGGCGACGCGCCCGTCAGCGACCCTGACGTCGCGCCGGTCGCCGCCCGCAAGCGCCGCGTCGGTGATCAGCATGGCCGGTTAGTGGACGCCCCCGACACCTAATTCGTTCGCTCCGAAGACCCATCGACGGCGGCCGCGTCCGCGACCCGCGTCGGTCGGCCGTCGACCAGCGCCGCCTCCAGCGCCCGTCGCACCCGCTCGGGGACGGCGACCCCGCCCGCCGCCGCGACGCTGCCGACCGCGTCGGGGTCGAGGGGGACGCCGAGCGCGTCGTAGACCGGACCGAGGACGGACCGCTGGGCCTCACGGTCGTCGACGAGCACACAGCCGGCCACGAGGGCGGCACCCTCGCGGACCCGCTGGGCGACGCCGGCCACCTTCCCGCCGCCCTGGACCCGCACCGAGTGGGTGCCGGGACAGAAGCTGTCGGCGGGTTCGCCGCGTTCGACGGCGGCGCCGAGGCCGGCGAGGGCGTCGACGACGGCCCCGACGGCCGCCCCGTAGCGCTCCGCCATGCCCCGCCGCGGGTCAGCGACGGGCAGGGCGTGGGCGAAGGCGAGCGTCCGCCCGGTGTACGCGGCCGCGCGGCCGCCGACGCGCCGCTCGACGGGCCGGTAG
>JBDGSZ010000003.1:0-7462 GCA_042217265.1 Haloferacaceae archaeon | reverse complement strand
GCGGCGGCATGGGCGGCATGGGCGGCATGGGCGGCGCGATGTGAGCGCCCCCGGAGACGCCACACCGCTCACCCCCTGACCGTCGCACCGTCCGCAGACCGACCCCGCGTTTCTTTCGACGCTTGCCCGACAGCGGCGCCGCCGCTCGACGCGTCCCGTCCCGTCCCGTCGAGAACGGATCGGCCGTCGGCCCGGCGCCCTACGCCCTGAGGTACACCGCGCCCCCCTCCTCGACCACCTCGTAGGTCGGCTGCCGGAAGGAGGGGTCGGCCAGCGACTCGCCGGTCGTCACGTCGAACTCCCAGCCGTGCCACGGGCAGGAGACGATCTCGCCCTCGCGCTCGTAGGTCAGGTCGCCCGACCCGTCGACGCCGAGCGTCCCCGATAGCCGGCCCTCGCAGGCCGGCCCGCCCTGGTGGACACAGTGGTTCGACAGGGCGTGGTATTCGCCGTCGACCCTGAACACCGCGACCTCGCGGCCGTCGAGGTCGATCACGACCTGATCGCCGTCGGCGAGGTCGTCCGCGGCGGGGACCCGGACGTACCGGTCGTCGGTCGCGACATCGGCGGTCAGAAGTCGAACACCTCCAGGGCCGTCTCCCTGTAGACCGCCGCCGCGGTGTCGGCGTCGAACCGCGAGCGGACTATGCGGAAGAGGTCCGAGGAGTGGTCGAAGTCGAGGTGCGGGTAATCGGAGGAGAAGAGGAGGTTGTCCGGGCCCATCAGCCGGAGCATCGCCTCGACGTAGTCGGGGTCGTCGGTCCCCTCCACCGGCTGGCTGGTGAAGTAGAACCGGTCGTCGACGTATTCGCTCGGCGGCTTCTCCAGGACCGGGGCGTCTTCCCGCTTGGCGCGGTACTCGTGGTCGAACCGCCGCGTGAAGTAGGGCACCCAGCCGATCCCGGCCTCCTGGACCACGAACTCCACGTCGAACCGCTCGGGCACGCCCTTCGTGAGCATCGAGGAGAGGTGGGCCATGTGCTGCATCGCGTGGATCGGGACGTGGCTGGAGAGGTAGCGGTCGAACCCGTCGAACAGCTGCGGGAAGGAGAGCAGCATCGTCCCCGCGGCGTTGTGCATCATCACCGGGAGGCCGGCGCGCTCGGCGGCCTCGTAGATGGGGTCGTACTGCCGCTTGCCGAGCGGCGGGTTGACCCCGCCGCTGGGGACGAAGACCGCACAGATCGCGTCCTCGCCGGCGCGGTCGTCGATCTCTGCGGCCGCCCGGTCGGGGCGCTGCGGGGCGACGACCGCCGCGCCGTACAGCCCCTCCTCGGGGGCGGCGACGGTGTCGAGCAGCCACTCGTTGTAGGCGGTCGCGAGCGCCGCCGCGAGCTCGTCGTGCTGGACGCAGCCGAGGTAGAGGTTCTGGGTCGGGGTCAGGACGGTCCGGTCGGTATCCAGCAGGTCCATCCCCTCCCGGACGTCGGCGCGGGTCGTGACCGACGTCGACTGGATCTTCCCCGTGTTGACCGGCGTGAGGAAGCCCGCCGAGGGGTAGAACGAGGAGATGTAGCCGTAGTCGTCGTCCTCGGCGGCGCTGACGCCGGCGTCGAGCATCTCGTCGAACGGCGACCCGACGTACGGGAGGATGTCCTCCTGGGTCTCGGTCAGGTGGGCGTCGCAGTCGACCACGGTGTCGAGGTCCGCGACCGACCGTCGAGCGTCACCGGTTGCCATGGGCGGGGGTCACGCGTGGCGGCACCTAAACCGTCCGGTCGCGGCACCCGTCGCCGTCGCCGTCTGCGCGGGCGGCGCCGTCCCCTACAGCCGCTCGTCGATGGCGTCGACCCGCCCGCCGAAGACGCTCCGGACCGCTCCCAGGTCCCGCCCGACCCGCAGCAGGCGGTAGCCCTCCTCGACGGCCGCGGCGACGGCGTCGGGGTCCTCGCGGATGCCCGCCAGCGCCACGTCCGAGTCGCGCACGGCCGCCTCGATCCGCTCGACGTGTTCCCGCACCTCCGGGTGGTCCTTCTCGCCCGGGTGCCCGAGCGACACCGAGAGGTCGCCCGGCCCGACGAACGCGAACCCCAGTTCGGGCACGTCGAGGATGTCGTCGACGTTCTTGACGGCCGTCGCCGACTCGATCATCGCCCCGAGGGTGACGTTCCCGTCCTCCTCGGCGACGTAGTCCTCGTAGTCGCTGCCCCACCGTGTCACCCGGCCCTGTGCCATCCCCCGCTCGCCGGGTTTACCGTCGTAGTCGAACCGCGTCGCGCGCGCGGCCTCCCGCACCTCCGCGGCGGTCTCGACCCGCGGCACGAGGACGTTGCGGACCCCCGCGTCGAGCACCTTCCGGACGAGGTGTGGGTCGGTCCCCGGCAGGCGCGCGAGCAGTTCCACGCCCGCGGCGTCGGCCGCGCGCGACAGGTCGTTCAGCAGGCGGGCGTCGTGCGGGCTCGGCCCGTCGTGCTCGTAGTCCAGCCACACGAAGTCCAGTCCCGTCCCGCCGAGGGACTCCACGAGTGTGGGCGAGAACGTCGAGACGGCCGCCCCGAAGGCGGGTTCGTCGCGCTCCAGCGCCGCCCTGACGCGGTTCGTTCGGTCCATGCCCCCTCGTTCGACGGCCCTCACCTCAACCTTGCCGTCGCGGCAGGCGACCCGACGAGCCGGCCGTCGACGCCGAGTGGACGGATGAAGCGCGAAGCGGGTTTTCGATGCCCGATTGGGCGATCTGTTACGGAATCAGTTCTCCAAAATCCGTTCCGACCCCCGAAAAGGTTTAGTGACCCCGGTGGGTATGTGTTGACGTGCCATACATCGGTATCGAGGGCGAGGTCCACAGCGACGACTGTCCGTCGATCGTTCCGGACCTCGACCCCGTCAGGTACGCCAGCGAACTTCCGGCGGACCGCTCGCCGGTCGACTGCAATCGCTGTCGCCGGTAGGGGCTCCGCAACCGTCCCCGCGTCCCCGGACCGGCGGCGCGCCGCCGACGTGACCCGCGGTTCTACGGGACAGGACCGTCGTCGGTGGCGGTCCTCCCCGCCCACATGCCCCGGACGGAACGCCCCGACTGGGCCGACGCCGACGTGCTCCGGATCTGTGCTCCCGACCTCGTCCGTCCGTGTCAGTGGCCGGGCTGTCACGACGTCGCCCGGTACGAACTGGAGTTCGACGACGACGGCGCCTGGCTGGCCCGCCGGCTCTGCCCCGGCCACAGGCGGGCCGTCAACGACGGGTGATCGACCGGGCGCCGACCCACGACCGGGACGACGGGCACGGTGGGATTCGAACCCACGACCACCGGATTAGAAGTCCGGCGCTCTCTCCGGACTGAGCTACGTGCCCCAGCCGAACCTGTCCGTCGGGCGGCAAAAGCGATGCGGCTCCGCCGTCGCGGCCGCCCGCCGCGCCCGCGCCGGCGGCAAACGAACCGCCTAAGGCCGGCCGCGGGGTACCCCGTGCCGATGCGAGTCATCGGGACGGTCGGCCTGCCCGGCAGCGGCAAGGGTGAGGCCGCGGCGGTCGCGCGCGAGGAGGGCATCCCCGTCGTCACCATGGGCGACGTCATCCGGGAGGCGTGCCGGGAGCGGGGACTGGACCCCGCCGAGCACCACGGCGACGTCGCGCGGGCGCTCCGGGAGGAGGAGGGCGAGGCCGCCATCGCGGCCCGCTCGCTTCCCCGGGTCGAGGCGGCCCTGGAGGACGCCGACGTCGTCCTCGTCGACGGCCTGCGCGCCCCCGTCGAGGTCGAGCGGTTCGAGGCCGCCCTCGGCGACGACTTCCACGTCGTGAGCATCGAGGCGCCGTTCGAGGTCCGCGCGGCCCGCCTCGCCGACCGCGACCGCGACCTCTCGGACGCCGACCGCGAGGCGCTCCGCGAACGCGAGGAGCGCGAACTCGACTTCGGCATGGGCGAGGTGATGGATGACGCCGACCTCCGGGTCGAGAACGTCGGCTCGCTCGACTCGTTCCGCGAACGCGTCCGCCGCCTGCTCCGCGAGGGACCCGAGGCGCTCGACGGCGACCGCGTCGACGCGGACGACGACGGTGGTCGCCCGTGATCTACAGCGTCGACGTCCGCGCCGTCGCGCCGGTCCGGGACACCGAGGTCCCGGGTCGGGTGGTCGACGCCGTCCGCAACCTGTTCCCGGAGGCCGAGGTCGAGCGCGAGGCGGGCCGCGTCGTCGCCGAGACCCACAGCCTCGATCACCTCTCCGACCGGCTCCACGAGCAGGAGATCCTCGACACCGCCCGCCGGGAGTTCCGCCGCCGGGCCGACGACGAGGGCTTCTCGTTCGCGCTGAAAAAGCAGGCGGCGTTCGAGGGTGTCGTCAACTTCGCGGTCGGCGATCCCGACGAACTGGGCGACGTCGAGGTCCACATCCGGGTCCGCGAGCCGTCGGTCGAGGCGTTCGTCGACCACGTCGCCCCGCCGACCGAGGACGGGGAGCCCGTCGCGTAGGGATCAGAAGGCCGTCGCGCCGGCGCCCTTCAGCCCGAGGAACTCCCGGGTTTCGGCGGCGCTCGCCGGCTCGCGGCCAGTCACGTCCCACGCGAGGTCGACGGCCTTCCCGACGAGGTCGGCGTTGGACTCCGCCAGGCGGCCCCGTTCGAGGTAGAGGTTGTCCTCCAAGCCGACCCGGACCTGCCCGCCCAGCGTGAGGGCGTGGACGGCGATGGGGAACTGGTTCCGCCCGGCGCCGATGACCGAGAAGGAGTAGTCGTCGCCGAACAGGTCCTCCGCGACCCGCTTCATGTGCGAGACGTTCTCCGGCGTCGCCCCGATGCCGCCGTGGATGCCCGTCACGAACTCCAGGTGGAGCGGCGGCTCGATCCACCCCGCCTCGACGCAGTGGGCGAGGTTGTAGAGGTGGCCGACGTCGTAACACTCTAGGCTCGGGACGACGTCGTGGTCGGCCATCACCCCCATCATGACCTCGAGGTCCTCGAACGTGTTCCGGAAGATGAGGTCGGTCGTCCCCTCGAGGTACGCCGGCTCCCAGTCGTGCTCCCACTCCTCGACCCCCTCGGCCATCGGGTAGAGGCCGAAGTTGATCGACCCCATGTTGCAGGAGCACATCTCCGGGTCGAGGCGCGGCACCACCTCGATGCGCTCCTCGGGCGGCATGGTCGGCGCGCCGCCGGTGGTCGGCTGGATCACCACGTCGGTCTCCGCCGCGACCCGCTCTGCCACGGCCTCGAACAGGTCGAGGTCGGTGATCGGCTCGCCCGTCTCGGGGTCCCGGACGTGGACGTGGACGACCGCGGCGCCGGCCTCGCTCGCGGCGATGCACTCCGCCGCGATCTCCTCGGGCGTGACCGGCAGGTGCGGCGACATCGTCGGGGTGTGGATGGCGCCCGTCACCGCGCAGGTGACGATCACGTTCCCGCTGGGCAGGGTTCGCATGGCCGCCCCCTGGCGCGGCGGGCCGAAAAGGCTACCGCGCGGCGCCGCCTCACGCCACCAGCAAGGCCGCCAGCGCGACCCCGATGAACGCCACCTTCAGGACCGTGTTCACGGCGACCACCTTCGAGCCGAACGCGGGCCCCCAGATCCCGTACTGGAAGGGGATCGACCGCTTGAACGTCGAGACGGCGAAGGAGACGATGCCCCCGACGAGCATCGTCGCGACGGCGGTCCGCGGCGTAAACGGCCCGCCGATCAGCGGCGCGATCGTCGCGGCCCCGGCGGTGGTGTCGAACGCGAACACGACGACGACGGGCACCGCGGCCCCGGGGAGGCCGACCAGCGTCGTCAGCGGGTCGGCCGCGGCGGTCAGCCCGCGCAGGTCCGCCCGCGCGACCAGCAGGGTGACGGCGGCGTAGACGACCGCGAGGCGGGGGACGATGCGCCGGAGCTTCGGCAGGGTGCGCTCCCACGCCTCCCCGACCGCGGCCCGGAGCGACGGCCGGCCGCCGTCGGGCGCCGCCCCGGCGTCGACCGTCGCCGTGGGGTCCACGTTCCGGTCGGAGAGCAGGACCGCCCCGGCGAGGATGCCCGCGAGGGTGATGCCGAGCGATATCGCGGCGCGCGTCCCGACGTAGAGGACGCCCGTCTCCACCCCGAGGATGGGGATGAGGACCGGGACGTAGAAGGTGAACACGTGCTGGACGAACCCGAAGAAGGTGTTCATCGTCACCGCGACGAGCGTCGCCCGGTCGTCGAGCATGCCCGACTCGCGGAACTCCGCGAGCATCCCGTACCCCGCCGTCGGCGAGGCTGCCGTGGTCAGGACGGCCGTTCCCACCTCGTCGGGCAGGTTGGCGGGCCCGGTGAGGTACCGCGAGAGCCCGGCGACCCGCTCGACGGCCCCCATCGCCACCGCCACGTTCGCGAGGAAGACTCCCAGGGCGACGAGGACGGAGATGCGGACCACCCGGACCAGGACCTCCGCCAGCAGCGCCGGATCGACCGGCGTCGCCTGTATCGGGACCGCGGTCATCACCCCCGCATCGGGGCGCGAGTCGCATATCGGCGTCGGTGTTTAGCCGCCGCCGGCCCTCGGGGCCCCATGGGCACGTTCACCGTGGAGACCGACGCGCGCCTGACGACCGTCGACGTGACCGACCGGGTCAAGGCGGCGCTCCCGCCGGACGCCGCCGGAACCGCCACCGCGTTCGTCCGGCACACGACCGCCGCCCTCGTCGTCAACGAGGCAGAGCCCCGCCTGCTGGCTGACGTCGAGTCGACCCTCGACGACCTGGTGGCGGACCGTGGGTGGCGCCACGACGAGATCGACGACAACGCCGACGCCCACCTGCGCGCCCTGCTTCTCGGCCCCGACGTCACCGTGCCCGTGACGGACGGCGCGCTCGACCTGGGGACCTGGCAGTCGGTGCTGCTCGTCGAGTGTGACGGGCCGCGCCGACGCACCGTCGACGTGCGGTGACGTCGACGGGGAACGAAGCGGGGAGCGGGGGGAGAGTGACGGCAGCGACGGGGAGCAGGGAGCGAAGTGGGGAGCAGGGAGCGAAGTGGGGAGCAGGGAGCGAAGTGGGGAGCGGGGAGCGAAGTGGGAAGCGAGGAACGGGGGGCGAGTGACGGGGGCGGCCGCGCTACCGCTCGATGACCGTGCCGCCGGCGCCGACGGCGACGTCGGGCGACCCGCGGACGACGGCCTTCAGGTTGTCGCCGACGGGGGTGGACTCCTGGACCCACTCGCTCCCGTCGTAGTCGTAGACCTTCCCGCCGCCGCCGACCATGAGGCCGGCGTCGTCGGCGTCGGTCACCTCGACGTCGCGGAGCCCGGCGTCGCCGGTGTCCGCTGGGGTCCACTCGGCGCCGTTCCAGTGGAAGACCATCCCGCCGCCCCCGGACACCCACACGTCGTCGGCGCCGTCGGAGTCGACCCCGTAGAAGTTGACGTTGGCGTCGGCGAGGCCGATCTTCTGCCACGTCGAGCCGTCCTGCGTGTGGAACACCGACTTGTTGCCGTCGACGATGTGCCCCTTCCGGTCGTTGTAGAAGTCGACGGCGTTGATGTTCGACCCGCTGCCGGGCGTCACGTAGTCCCAC
>JBDGSZ010000028.1:0-7471 GCA_042217265.1 Haloferacaceae archaeon | reverse complement strand
AGCGCGGTCCCGGTGACGAGTCCGGCGAGGGCGACGAGTACGGGCCGGGCAATGAGTCCGGCGAGGGCGACGAGCGCGGTCCCGGTGACGAGTCCGGCGAGGGCGACGAGTACGGCCCCGGCGAGGAACGCGGGCCCGGGCAGGGTCACGGTCCGGAGCAGGCCGGACCCCCCGACCACGCGAAGGCACACGTGACGCGGCCGGCGTGGTCCTGACGCGACGGGGACGGTCCGCCCCCGGAACGGTTTTCGTCCCCCCACCACACCGGGCGCCATGGAGTCCTTCGCGAACGAGGACTACGTCGCGGTCCGGTGTGACCCGGGCGATATGCTCTTAGAGTCCGTCGAACGGGCACTCGACGACCACGGCGTCCGCGACGGGGCGGTCGTCTCCGGCATCGGCACGCTTCGGAACCTCCACGTCTACTACCTCGACACCCACGACCTGGACGACCCGCGCGCGGAGCGGGACACGCACGTCGATAGGGATGGGTGCTGGGAGGTGACAGCCCTCTCCGGCCTCGTCGCCGACGGCGAGGCACACCTCCACGTCACGGCGAGCGAGGGCGAACGGACCCTCGGCGGGCACCTGTGTCCGGGGTCGGAGGTGAACGCGCTCGCGGAGGTGCTGGTCGAGCGGACCGGCCTGCCCCTGAACCGCCGGCGCGATGCCCAGGGGGTCGCGAAACTCGGCCGGCGGTAACGCGGCGGGGGCGGTCGGGCGCCCTCACGGCATGGTCGAGACGCGGTCGGGCCCGATCGCGAGGATGACCCGCTCGGTCCGGATGGGGTTGGGGTACTCCTCCTCGCCCATGTAGCGCATCGCCAGTTCGTCGATGTGTTCGCGGGCGCCCTCCGTCGTTATCTCCTCGACCTCGCCCGTCACCGAGAGCATCCGGTAGGGGTCGTCCGGGTCGGTCATGCTGACCCCGACCCGCGGGTCGGACCGGACGTTCTTTTCCTTGCGCCGGTCACGCTCCGTGTTCACGAGCAGGCGGCCGGTGTCGGGGTCGTGGTCGATCCACACCGGCGTCACGTGGGGGGCGCCGTCCGGGAGCAGCGTCGCGATGTGTGCGAACGTCGGTCGCTCGAACAGGTCCAGGAAGCCGTCGGGGATCGAGGCCATGCGCCGCCTACGGGTCGGCGGCATGTCATCTTGTTCCCACACGGGGCGCGGGCCCGAAGGCACTTATCACGCGCCGACTCGGCTCGGGACGATGGACCCGACGACGCGACGCGGCCTGCTGGCGTCGGCGGGGGCGGGTGTCGCCGTCCTGGCCGGGTGCGCGGGCGGCCGGAACGACCCGAGCGGCTACCCCGTCCGTCGCCTGTCGGTCGGCGAGACGGCGACGACGGACGACGGCGCGGCGGTGACGGTCGGAACCCCGCGGCTCCGAACCTCGGTCGTCGTCGACCAGCACACCAGCCCCGTCGGGGCGGCGGCCGAGCGCCAGTGGATCGTCGTCGACGTGACCGTCGACGGCGCGGGGGACGGTCCCGGTCCGCGGTTCCGGGCGCTGACCGACGGCCGTCCGGTCGAGGGGCGGTCGGCCCCGCTCCGGCCCGACTTCCACCCGGCGGCGTCCGGACGACCGGTCGGCGTTCCGGTCCCCGTGGCGCCGGCCGACAGCGCCGCCGTGGCGTGGGTGCGCGGGCTGCCCGAATCGGTGCTCTGGACGCTCCCCAAGGCGGTCGTCTCGGGCCTCGACGCCGCCGCCGCGTTCCGGGTCGAGCGGGTCGCCGTTTCAGACGGGACGGACCCGCGACTGACGCTCACGGTGCGAAACGAAGGGGACCGCGACGGGACCTTTCACGCGAACGTCGCTGGGTCGCAGGTACAGGACGGCAACGCGATCGTCGGGTTCGACGTGCCGGCCGGCCGGACGGTCACCCGCCGCAAGCGGCCCGGCATCGTCGCGCCGCGGGGCGAGGCGACCCGCGTCACCGTCGACTGGGGGACGGGCGAACGGGCGCTCGTGGTCCGCCC
The DNA here is from genome assembly GCA_042217265.1 of Haloferacaceae archaeon. Lineage (GTDB taxonomy): Archaea > Halobacteriota > Halobacteria > Halobacteriales > Haloferacaceae > CAZMLQ01. The sequence continues at coordinate 5,485 of JBDGSZ010000028.1, read as the reverse complement.
GTCGTGAGTCAGTCGGGTCGGATCTCGAACCGGGCGCCCGAGTCGGCGGACGCCGCCGAGACCGTCCAACCGTGGAGCCCGGCGATGTGCTCGACGATGGCGAGGCCGAACCCGGTCCCGTCGGACCGGGTGGTGTAGCCCCACTCGAAGACCTCGTCGCGCTCGTCCGCGGGGATGCCCGGCCCGTCGTCGGCGACGTAGAACCCCCGACCGTCGTCGAGCGTGCCGACGCTGACGGTCACCGCGTCATCGGCCGTCCCGCCGCCAACGGTGCCGCGTTCAACGCCGTCACCGGCCGCCGGTCGGTTGCCCGTGGAACCGTGCTCCACGCTGCCGTCGGGCCCTGCCCGACTGCCCGTCGAACCGTGTTCGACGCAGTTCCGAAAGAGGTTCTCGAACAGTTCCCGGAGGCGGCCCTCGTCGGCGCCGACTTCGCCCGGGTCGCCGACGTCGAGCGTCGCGGCGCCGGTCTCGACGGCGTCCCAGGCCGACCGGGCGACCGTCGCGACGTCGACCGCCCGCACGTTGAGGTCCGCCGGCCCGTGTCGGGCCAGCGCGAGCACGTCGTCGACCAGCCGGTCCGCGCGGGCCAGGGCGTCGGCGGCCGGGTCGAGTTCGCCGACGTCGCCCGTCGCCATGGCGCGGTCCACGTATCCCGAGGCGACGGCCAGCGGGTTCCGGACGTCGTGGGCGAGGACCTCGGCGACCCGTTCCAGCCGCTCGTTCCGCCGGTCGAGGTCGACAGACAGGCGGCGGGCACGGAGGAGCGACGCGACCCGCGCCCGGAGTTCGCGGCGCGACAGCGGCCGTGTCGCGACGTCGTCCGCCCGGTCCCAGAGGCCCGGCGGCGGGTCGGCGCCCGGGGGAAGCAGGCAGAGGACGGGGAGGAACGTCCCGCTCGCCTCGACCCGGTCGGCGAGGGTCGCGCCGTGGGCGTCGAGGCCGCGCGCGTCGACCACGGCCACGTCGAACGCCGCCTCGGGGACGCCGTCGGTCGCCGGGATCACCCGGTGGTCGATCCCGAGTTCCGTCGCGACGAGGTCGCGGTCGGCCCCTTCGAGGAGGAGCAGCACCCGCTCGGCGTCCGCGTCGGGGACCGGCGTCCCGTCGTCCGTCCCGCCGCGGCGTCCCGGGTTCATCCGGTCATGTCGGCACCGCGGGGACAAGTATGCGTCGCCCGACGGGCCCCGGCGGGCCCACGACCCTCAGTCCTCCTCCGCGTCGACGAACTCCGGGGTCCCGGACAGGATGCCCCGGAGGTTGGTGAGCGGGTCGCCGACCGAGACGCCGTGACCGGTGATGGAGAACTCGCGGAGCGTCCGCTCGTAGTCGCTCGTTCGCTTTTTCAACACCCCGATGGCCCGCCGGAGTTCGCCCCGGAGCTCGAGGTGCCGGAGGAACACGATGCTGTCGGCGAGGTAGTTGACGTTCTCCTGGGTGGTGTGGAAGTCGCCGACGACGTCCGCCGTCTCGTCGATGAGCAGCGTCGTCACCCCCATGTTCTTGAGGTACCGGCCGAGGGCGTGGAGGCGCTGGACCATCGACTCCTCGTCGGCGCGGAGCGTGAGCCGGTAGCCGCTGATGCCGTCGATCATCACGATGTCCGTCCCCTCGACCTCGACCTCGTGGCGGACCATCGCGGCGAACTCCTGTGGCGAGAGGTCGAGCGCCTCGACCTCTCGGACCCGGAGCGTCCCGCGCTCGATCATCCGCTCGACGGGCAGGTTGACCGCGGTCGACCGCTGGAGGAACGTCCGCTCGCTCTCCTCGAACAGGAAGATGACCGACCGATCCCCCCGGCCGGCCGCCTCCTTCATGAACTGCGTCCCGAGGGTGGTTTTCCCGACCCCGGTGGGGCCGCTGACGATGTTCACGGTACCGCGCTCGAACCCGCCGTTGAGGAGCGCGTCCAGTTCGGGCACGCCCGAGGGGACGCCTTCGGGGTCCAACGACCGCCCGTGGACGGTGGGGTCGAGTTCGGGGTAGACGACGACGCCCTCGCCGGTGATGCGGAAGGTGTGGTCGCCCGACCGGCTGCCGGAGCCGCGGAACTTCGGCACCGAGATGTGCCGGCCGGTCGGGCGCCGTTCCAGGCGGACGGTCCCGTCGCTGATGAACTGGAGATCCTCGGCCGGGAGGTCGGCGATCTCCTGTGCGGTGAAGGCAACCGTCGCCCCCGTCCCCCCGAGGTAGCGCATGATGCCGACTACTTGCTTGCGGAACTGGTAATCGTCGCTCGTGAGGTAGTGAAGCTGGGTGATCGGGTCGAGGACGACCCGGTCGGGTTCGACCTCGCGTACGCGGTCGGTGACCGCCTCGGCGAGCGGTTCCTGCTCGACCTCGGCGGCCGAGAACACCTCGTAGGACCGGTCCTCGGTGAACACCTCGGCGCCCGGGCTCAGGTCGAGGAAGTCGATGGCGTCCACGTCGACCCCGAGCGACGCGGCGTCGGCACGGAGGTCGTCGAGCGACTCCTCGAGGTTGACGAACAGGGTCGACTCGCCGGCGTCGACGCCGGCCTGCAGGAAGTGGAGCCCGAAGATGGTCTTTCCGGCGCCGGCGGGGCCGCGGAACAGGTAGCTCCGCCCGGCGATGAGGCCCCCCTCGAGGACCTCGTCGAGGCCCTCGTGCCCGTCGAAACCCGCTCGCGCTGTTCGACCGTCATACCGGACTGACGGCGGCACGGAGTATCACTCTTTCCACCGTCGTGGCCGATTCCCCCCCGTGATGGGTGCGACCCGGCCGACCCTCCGACCCGGGGACCGAAACCCTTAGTGCCGGCCCGGGGCAGGCAGAGGTATGAGCGAATCGCCCGTCGACGCCGACGAAGTCCGGCACGTCGCGGACCTCGCCCGCCTCGGCCTGGACGAGGACGAGGTCGAGCGGTTCGCGGCGCAGTTCGCCGACATCCTCGACCGGTTCGAGGCGCTCGACGAGGTGCCCGAGGTCGAGCGCGAGGCGCCGCTGACGAACGTGATGCGCCCAGACGAGGTCCAGGAGGGCCTCGACCGCGAGGAGGCGCTCCGCAACGCCCCCGAGACCGAGGACGGCTACTTCAAGGGACCGCCGGTGTCATGAGCGGCGGGCTGAACGCCTTCGTCACCCGCGAGCGGATCGAGGGCGACGACGACGGCCCGCTCGCCGGCCGGACGGTCGCGGTGAAGGACAACATCTCGACGGCCGGCGTCCGAACCACCTGCGGGTCGGAGATGCTCGCCGACTACGTTCCGCCGTACGATGCCACCGTCGTCGAGCGGTTGAAGGCGGCCGGCGCGACCGTCGTCGGCAAGGCGAACATGGACGAGTTCGGGATGGGGACCACGACGGAGACGTCGGCGTTCGGCCCGACGCGCAACCCGGTCGACGAGACGCGGGTCCCCGGCGGCTCCTCGGGCGGGTCGGCGGCGGCCGTCGCCGCCGGCGAGGCCGACCTGGCGCTCGGCTCTGACACCGGCGGTTCGGTCCGCTGTCCCGCGGCGTTCTGTGGCGTCGTCGGCATCAAGCCCACCTACGGGCTGGTCTCGCGCTACGGCCTCGTCGCCTACGCCAACTCCCTGGAGCAGATCGGCCCGCTCGCCCCGACCGTCGAGGAGGCCGCGGAGCTCCTGGAGGTCATCACCGGCCCCGACGAGCGCGACGCCACCACCCGGCTCGACCTCGACGGCGACCACCCCGGCGCCGACGCCGACTACGCGAGCGCCGCCGACGGCGACGTGAGCGGTCTGACGATCGGGGTTCCGACCGAACTCGTCGAGGGCGTCGACGAGGGGGTCCGCGAGGCGTTCGAGGCGGCTCTCGACGCGCTCGTCGCCGCCGGCGCCGAGCGCCGCGAGGTGTCGATGCCCTCCGTCGAGACGGCCGTCGCGGCCTACTACGTCATCGCCACGAGCGAGGCCTCCTCGAACCTCGCCCGGTTCGACGGCGTGCGCTACGGCGTCTCGGGCGGCTTCGAGGGGAACTGGAACGACGCCTTCGCCCGCTCGCGGGAGGCGGGCTTCGGCGACGAGGTGAAACGCCGCATCCTCCTCGGGACGTTCGCGCTCTCGGCGGGCTACCAGGACAAGTACTACCGGAAGGCCCAGGACGCCCGGGCGTGGATCCGCCGGGACTTCGACGCGGCGCTCGACGAGGCCGACGTCCTCGCCTCGCCGACGATGCCCGTCCCGCCCTTCGAGTTCGGCGAGAGCCTCGACGACCCCCTGCAGATGTACCTGGCGGACGCCAACACCGTCCCCGTCAACCTCGCGAACCTCCCCGCGGTGTCGGTGCCCGCCGGCGAGGCGGCCGGCCTGCCCGTCGGTCTCCAGCTTGTCGGCCCCAAGTTCGGCGAGCGGACCCTCGTCCGCGCCGCGAGCGCGGTCGAGGCGGTCGCGTAGGTGCCCTACCGGCGCCAGTACTCCGGCGTCAGCAACACGAGCACGGGGATGATCTCCAGCCGCCCGACCCACATCAGGGCGATCATGAACGCCTTCGTGGTCCCCGAGAAGGCGAGGTAGCTCCCCATCGGCCCGACGAGGCCGAAGCCCGGACCGACGTTCCCCAGCGTCGCGGCGACGGCGCTCATCGCCTCGAGGACCGACAGGTCCAGCCCCGTCCTGGCCGCGTTGGCGAAGACCAGCGCGGTCGCGAGGAAAAAGAGGACCACGTAGAGGAGGGTGAAGGCGTGGATGCCGCGGATCGCCCGCTCGTCGAGCGCGCGCCCGCCCAGCCGGACCGGCCGGACCGCGTCCGGGTGGGCGGTGGTGTACAGCTCCCGCCGGACGGACTTGACGACGACGTACCACCGGACGACCTTCACCGACCCGCCAGTCGATCCCGCCGACCCCCCGACGAACATCGCGAACAGCAGGAGGTACTGCGCCGGGGCGCTCCAGGCGTTGAAGTCGACGTTCGCGTACCCGGTCGTGGTCACGATGGAGACGGCCTGGAACGTGGCGTCGCGCAGCGCCGGTTCGAGGTTGCCGACGACCGTCGCCTGCAGGTTCGCGAGGTAGGCCGCGTCGTACGTCCCGCCCGCCGGCGCGGCGCCGACGAGACCGGCGCCGGCGAACAGCAGCCCCGTCAGGACCGCGGCGAGCACCCCCAGGACGCCGACGTACGTGCGGAACTCGTCGTCCCCGAACAGTCGCCCCGGCTCGCCGCTGATGACCCGCCAGAACAGCGCGAAGTTGGTCCCCGCCGCGACCATGAACGGGACGATGACCCACTGCACCGCCGCGGAGAAGGCCTCGATGCTCCGGGCCTCCGGGGAGAACCCGCCGGTGGGCATCGTCGTCAGCCCGTGGGCCACGGCGTTGTAGAGGTCCATGTTGGGCGCCATCCCGCCCAGGTGGAGGCCGTAGAGCAGCGCCACCTCGAGGGCGGTGAGCCCGAGGTACGCCATCCAGAGCACCCGGGCGGTCTGGGCGATGCGGGGCGTGAGCTTCTCGATGCCCGGCCCGGGGGCCTCCGCGTCCATCAGCTGTGCGCCGCCGACCGAGAGCTG
>JBDGSZ010000062.1:0-7581 GCA_042217265.1 Haloferacaceae archaeon | reverse complement strand
CCCCCGGCGCCGTGCGTCGGCGTCGAGCCGGGCGAGTTCGACGCCGTGGCGCGCCGCGGGCCTCCCGGCCGGCGGCAGCCCGTTGGCGCCGGCGGTTTCGAGCGCCGCCCGACAGTCGTCGAACGGCTCGGTCCAGCCGGGCAGCGGCGTGGCCTCGCCGACGCCGCGGGTCCCGTCGCGGTCGAGGCCGACGAGCAGGCCGCGGCGCTCGGCGACCTCGCCGCGGGCGGTCGAGAGCGGCGTCGCGAGGTCGAGCGAGAACTCCCGGAGTGCGGGGCCGGTCATGCGGCCAGCCCCGCGGCGAAGAGGACGGCGTACGCGGCCAGCAGGCGGCCGGTGCGCTCCAGCGCCGGGTTGAGCGCCTCGCCGTCCGTGCGGGTCAGGACCGTCCGCGCGACGCGGCCCGCGAGCGGGAGCGTCAGGAGCGGCAGGAGGACGGCGACGCCGTACCCCCGCGCGAGGAACCAGAACGGGACGAGGTACGCCACGGCGAGCATCGCGAGATACTCCGCGCGCGCGAACCGGTAGCCGAACCGGACCGCGAGCGTCCGCTTGCCCGTGCCGGCGTCCTCCCCCCGGTCGCGGACGTTGTTCACCACGAGGACGTTCGTCGAGAGCGCGGCCGCCGGCAGGCCCGCGACGACGGCGGCGGGCGGGAGCGTCCCCGGGGGGACCGCGACCGGAAGGGGACCGGCGAGGACCGCCGCGGCCTGGACGTAGTAGGTCCCGGCCACGGCGACGAGGCCGAAGAACAGGAACACGAAGAGGTCGCCGAGGCCGTGGTAGCCGAGCGGGTAGGGCCCGCCGGTGTAGGCGATGCCCGAGGCGACCGAGAGGACGCCGACGACGAGGATGGGGACGCCGCCGACGTAGACGAGGTAGGTGCCGACGAGGACGGCCGCGGCGAAGGCGAGCCACATGGCCCGCTTGACCCGTTCGGGCGCGATGAGACCGCCGGCGGTGACGCGGGTGAACCCCTTGCGGTCCTCAGTGTCGGCGCCCTGCACGGCGTCGTAGTAGTCGTTGGCGAAGTTCGTCCCGACCTGGATGAGCGCCGCGCCGACCAGCGCCGCCACCGCGGGCAGCGGCGCGAGGACGCCCGCGTGGGCGGCCAGCCCGGTTCCGATCAGCACCGGCGCGGCCGCCGCGGGGAGCGTCTGGGGGCGCGCCGCGATCACCCAGGCCCGGCGGCGCGAGACGTTCTGCGCGGTCATCGTCGACACTACGGACGGCCGACGGCCTAAATGGTCCGACGGCGAGGCGCGGGCACGGGCCGCGACCGGCGGGACGGCGGGCGACGAACGGTCCCGGGGCGCGACCGCCGCGAGCGCTGTTCAGTAGTGCCAGGGGAACTCCGAGAAGTCCGGGTCCCGGCCCTCCAGGAACGCGTCCCGGCCCTCGCTGGCCTCGTCGGTCATGTACGCCAGCCGGGTCGCCTCCCCGGCGAACACCTGCTGGCCGACCATCCCGTCGTCTGCGAGGTTGAACGCGTATTTGAGCATCCGCATCGCGGTCGGGGACTTGGCGGTCATCGTCTCGGCCATCTCCAGCGCGCGCTCCTCCAGGTCCTCGTGGGGAACGACCTCGTTGACCATGCCCATCTCCGCGGCCTCCTCGGCGTCGTAGGTCTTGCCGAGGAAGAACACCTCGCGGGCCTTCTTCTGTCCCACCTGCTTGGCGAGGTAGGCCGACCCGAACCCGCCGTCGAAGCTCGCCACGTCGGGGTCGGTCTGGAGGAACTTCGCGTGCTCCTCGCTGGCGACGGTGAGGTCACAGACGACGTGCAGGGAGTGGCCGCCGCCGACCGCCCACCCGGGGACGACCGCGACGACCGGCTTGGGCATAAAACGGATCAGCCGCTGGACCTCGAGGACGTGGAGGCGGCCCGCCTTCGCCTGCCGGACGAGCGGGTCGTCGGACTCGTCGGCCTCGTCGTCGTCGCGGTACTCGTAGCCCGATCCCCCGCGCACCGACTGGTCGCCGCCCGCGCTGAACGCCCACCCGCCGTCCGCCGGCGACGGTCCGTTGCCGGTCAGCAGGACACAGCCCACGTCGGCCCGCTTGCGGGCGTGGTCGAGCGCGGCGTGGAGTTCGTCGACCGTCCCCGGCCGGAAGGCGTTGCGCACCTCGGGGCGGTCGATGGCGATGCGGACGACCGGCACGTCGGTCCCGCGGTGGTAGGTCACGTCGTCGAACTCGTCGGTGACCCGCTCCCACCGCTCCGGGTCGAAGAGGTCCGAGACCATGGTGTCGGGGCGGATGCGCGACCCAAGAGCCTTCGGGTGGCGGACGCGACCGGGCCGCCCCGCCGCTCGGTCCGCCGGACGGCCGACGCGATCCGTTCGCCCGAGCGGACCCCCCGGGCGGCGCCGGTCGGTCATCAACAACTAAGTGCCGACGGCCGCCCCCGGGCGAACGATGACCGACTCGGACGCGGACCGGCGCCTGGTCGCCGGCTGGCAGGGACGGTACTACGAGGGCTTCGAGGTGGGCGACGTCTACAAGCACCCGTACGGGCGGACGGTCACCGAGACCGACGACGTGTGGCTGACGAACGTGACGATGAACCTCAACCCGATGCACTTCAACGAGGCGTACGCCGCGGGGACCGAGTTCGGCGAGCGGCTGGTCAACGGCCTGTTCGTCATCTCGCTCGCCGTCGGGATGAGCGTCATCGACGTGTCGATGAACGCCACGGCGAACCTCGGCTACGACGACGTGCGCCACCACGCGCCTGTGTTTCACGGCGACACGATCTTCGCCGAGAGCGAGGTGGTCGACAAGCGCGAGTCCGAGTCCCGCGACCACGTCGGCATCGTGACCACGGAGCTCCGGGCGTTCAACCAGGACGACGAGCTGGTGCTGTCGCTGGAGCGCAGCGGGATGGTCCTCAAGCGCGAGCACGCCGACCCCTCGCCCGCCCGGCCGCCCGGGTGGCCGGCGGGCATCGGCACCCAGCCCGAGGACCTGGAGTAGCCGACCCCGCGGCGGCGGTCGCCGGCCGGGCCGGTCTCGTCGGCACACGCCGCGTCCCGGCGTGTCTCAACCGATCTCGTCCACGACCCGCTCCTTGAGTCGCTCGCGCGTCCGGTGGCTCCGCTCGGCGTCGAACCGCACCTCCAGGACCTGCGACCCGTCGGCGGCGACGGCGTCGGCGTAGGCGTCGCGGAAGTCGGCCGGGTCGACCCGGCGGAAGTCGAGGTCGTAGAGGTCGCCGGTCGGCGCGAAGTCCAGGCCGTGTGGCGTCCTGAACTGCTCGGTGAACGGCGGGTCGAACTCCTCGATGGGCAGGGCGTGGAAGATGCCCCCGCCGTCGTTGTTGACCAGGACGACCGTCGCGTCGACGTCACACCGGCCGAACGCGAGGAGGCCGTTCATGTCGTGGTAGTACGCGAGGTCGCCGACGACGAGCGTGAGGTGGTCGGTCGTCGCGCTCCCGGCCCCGAGGGCGGTCGAGACGATCCCGTCGATGCCGCTGGCGCCGCGGTTGCCGAGCGCCGTGATCGCCCCCGTCGAGGGTCGGGCGAACCGGTCGAGGTCGCGGACGGGCATGCTGTTCGAGACGAACACCGTCGCGGGGTCGGGCGCGAGGTCGGCCACGTCCGCGAGGATCCGGCCCTCGAACGGGTCCGTCGCGTCCGCGACGGCCGCCCAGTGGGTCTCCTCCGCGTCGGTCCACCGGTCGACCCACGACGCGTCGGGGCGGTTCGAGACCAGGCGGGCCAGGCGCTCGGCGAGGCGCGAGGGGTCGGCGGCGAGGAGGTCAGTCGCCGCGAACTCGGCCTCGCGCCACCCGCCCGCGGGGTCGACGACGAACTGGCGGGCGTCGACACGGCCGAGGTACTTCCGGAGCGGCTTCGAGGTGGGGGAGGCGCCGACCCGGAGGACGACCTCAGGGTCGGGCCACCCGCCGGTCGACTCGGGGGCGAGGAAGCCGTCGTATCCCCCGAGCACCGTCGTGACGCGGACGTGGCCGCCGAACCGGAGCCCCGAGAGCGGGTCCGCGAGGACCGGGAACCCGGTCGCGTGGGCCAGGCCGGCCAGGGCGTCCGCGTCGAGCCCGGGGGGGTCGGCCGGCCCGGCGACGACCAGCCCCCGGTCCGCGTCGAGCGCGGCGGCGACGGCGCGGAGGCGGTCGTCGTCCAGCGCCGGCCTCCCGGCGTCGGTCTGCACGTACGGGTCCTCCCCCCGCCCGGCGGCGGCGAGGGGATCGAGGTCCGCGGGCACGTCGCCCTCGACGGGCGTCGGCTCCAGGGGCTTGCGGAACGGGCAGTTGAGGTGGACCGGCCCGGCGGGCGTGCCCGTCGCCTCGGCGAGCGCGCGGCCGACCGTTGTCCGGAGCGACCGGAGCTTCCTCCCCTCGGCCTCCGGTTCCGGCAGGTCGCGGTACCACCGGACGGCGTCGCCGTAGAGCTTCTCCTGGTCGACGGTCTGGTTGGCGCCGCTGTCCCGGAGTTCCGGGGGACGGTCGGCGGTGAGGAGGAGCATCGGCACCCGGGCCCGGTCGGCCTCGACCACGGCGGGGTGGAAGTTGGCGGCCGCGGTACCGGAAGTACAGACCAGGGGCGTGGGCTCGCCGGTCCGCCGGGCGCGGCCGAGTGCGAAGTACGCGGCCGAGCGCTCGTCCAGGTGTGAGAACACGCGCACGTCGTCGTGGTCGGCCAGGGCGACGACGAGCGGCGTCGAGCGGCTCCCCGGCGCGACACAGGCCGTCGACACGCCGCCCCGGACCAGTTCCTCGACGACCGCCCGACCCCACAGGGCGTTGCGGTTCGGATCGGTCATGGCCGCTCCAGCTCGTCGAGGATGGGTCGGTACTTCAGCTGTACCTCGTCCCACTCCCGGTCGGGGTCGCTGTCGGCGACGATGCCGACGCCGGCGAACATCGTCACCTCGTCGCGGTCGGCGACGGCCGAGCGGATGGCGACGGCGAACTCCCCGTTGCCGGCGGCGTCGAACCAGCCGACCGGCGCGGCGTACCACCCGCGGTCGAACGGCTCGGAGTCGCGGATGGTCTCCAGCGCGCGCTCGGGCGGCAGGCCGCCGACGGCCGGCGTGGGGTGGAGCGCCTCGACCAGGTCGAGGACGTGCGCGTCGCCGTCGAGCGTCGCGCTGATCGGGGTGAAGAGGTGCTGGACGGTCGCCAGCCGCCGCACCCGGCGCTCGCCGGTCCGCACGCCGGCGGCGAAGGGGGAGAGCTGGTCCCGGATGGCCTCGGCGACGAGCTCGTGCTCGTGGACGTTCTTCTCGTCGTTCATCAGCTCCTCGGAGAGCCACTCGTCCTCCGCCGGGGTCTCCCCGCGGCCGGTCGTTCCCGCGAGCGCGCCGGTGCTGACCGTCCGGCCGTGGAGGCGGACCAGGCGCTCCGGCGTGGCGCCGAAGAAGCCGGGCACCGGGTCGTCGGATCCCCCCGCGCGCTCGTCGGCCGGTTCGACCAGGAACCGGTAGCAGTCGGGGTATGTGTCGTCGAGGCGGGCGAGGACATCGGGCAGCGAGAGCGGCCGCTCCAGCCGCGCCTCGAGCCCCTGGGCGAGCACCACCTTCCGGAGGTCGCCGGCGCGGATGCGCTCGACCGCCGCCGCGACGCCGCGCCGCCAGTCCGCCCGCGTCGTGGTGCGCGTCCGGTCGCAGATGCCGGGCGGGTCACGGACGGGTCCGGGGTCCGGGAGGGCGGCGACCCGGTCGCGCTCCCGGTCGACGCGGTCCTCGACGACCTCGGGCGTGACGTCGTCGCCGACGGCGTTGACCGTCAGCCACGTGCCCCGATCGGTGTACGTGACCTGCACCCGCGGGAGGACGAACCGGGCCGCGGGGAAGGCCGCCCAGGGCGGCCGCTCGCTCCCGTCGTCGTGGAAGGCGAACCCGCCGAACAGCCGCGGGCAGGCCGCCTCGGTCCCCGCGTGGACGTCCCCCGAGGAGAGCAGCGACGCCGCCGCTCCGCGAACCGCGTCGAACCGGGCCGGGCCGTCGGTCTCCACGGTCGCCGCCGCGCCGCCAGCCACGACCGTCGGCCCCTCCGGGGGATCCCAGACGGTGCGGGGGGTCGACGCGTCGTCGACGACGGCCCGCGGCGCCGGCGGCGCGATCTCGACGGCCCGGCTGACGAGGCCCGTTCGGACCTCGTCCCCTCGCGGAGCGCTCATCGTTCGCCTTCCGGGCGCGCGGTCCTTTTACCTAACTATAGCGCTCCTCGACGCGTCGGCGCGCGGTCGCCGTCGGCCCGCCCGGCCGCGCGTGCGCTTCGTCCGGACTACCGTCAGCCCGCAGTCGGGCGACCGCGGTCGACGGCGACCGGCGGCGTTCGTGGGTGTATGCGAACCTCGGTTCGGTCGTCGGTAACTTTCCTTTGTTTCCGGCGTCGATACGTTTTCGCTATGCGAAATATCCCCCGTCAGGTTTAAATGACCCCCCGACGAATCCCCCACGACTAGATGCCGAAAGTACAGATAACCGTGCCGGAGCATCTGGAGATGCGGATCGCTCAACTCGTCGAGCGGGGCGAGTTCGTCAACCGCGAGGAGGCCATCGAGGAGCTGCTCTCGACGGGCCTCCGGGCGTACAAGACAAGCGGCCCCATGGAGGACGAGGAGCCCGACTTCGAGGAGGACGGCATGATGGGCCACGAGGACGAGTACGTCTTCTGACCGTCGTTCCCAATAACTCTTAACCGCCCGTCGGGTCTATCGCAGGTATGCACAAGGACGAACTCCTCGAACTCCACGAACAGATGGTCGTCATCAAGGACTACTTCGCGGCCCAGGAGGACGTCGACGGGTCGCTGTTCGAGCCCTACGAGGACCTCGGCGTCGACCCATCGCACGTCCACAAGTCCAAGAGCGAGCACAAACACGCGGTGTTCGTCCTGGGGAACGCGCTCGCCTCGGCGATGAGCGAGGACGAGTTCTCCGACGCCGGCCGCATCGGCAAGCGGATGGAGGAGCTGGCCGACGACGCCGAGAGCAAGCTGTAGCGCGAAATACTTGTAGCGCGGCCCGTTCGGGGGACGTATGACCGCGGTGCCGTCCCCGGCGCTCCTCCAGCGCCTGCTGGTCGTCGCCGCGCTCGTGGTCGGCATCGCCGTCGTCGTCGCGCTCGACCGGCCGCGTGGACGCTGGGGCGCGCGCCTCAGGCGCCGGTTCGTCCTCGGCGTGCCGTGGGGCACGCTGGTCTCGGTGGCGCTGGTCCTCGCCGTCTACCTCTTCCTCCAGGGCGGCGCGGCGGACTGGAACGCGCCGATCACGATCCCCTTCCGGGCCTGGTCGTACTTCTACCCGCTCGGCGTCGCGGTCGCGGCCTTCGCCCACGCCGGCCCGGGCCACCTGCTCGGCAACCTCGTCGGCACGCTCGCGCTCGCGCCGCTCGCGGAGTACGCCTGGGGCCATTTCCCCCGCGAGCGGGGCGCCAGTTCGTTCGCGTCGCCCCTGCGGAACCCGCTCGTCCGCGCCTTCCTCGTCGTCCCCCTCGCCGTCGTTGCCGCCGGCCTCCTGACGGCGGCGTTCAGCGTGGGTCCGATCATCGGCTTCTCGGGCGTCGTCTTCGCGTTCGGCGGCGTCGCGCTCGTCCACTACCCCCTCCGGACCG
>JBDGSZ010000051.1:0-7803 GCA_042217265.1 Haloferacaceae archaeon | reverse complement strand
AACCCGCGGCATCTTGGTCCGGAACCAAGTGCTCTGTCCGCTGAGCTACGCGCCCACGACCACGGATAGCCCGGGCCAGCGTTTAACCGTTGTGAACTCGACCACCGGCCTGTCGGGCGCAACACGCCGGGGAGCCCGGGCGACTCGCGGGAGTGTGGTTTCTTACACCCGGCACGCGAGTCGAGGGACGTGCGAGCCGCACGGTATCACGAGTTCGGCGGGAGCGACGTACTGACAGTCGAGGACATCCCGGAGCCGGAGCCGGGGCCCGGCGAGGCGCTGGTCGAGGTGCGGGCGGCGGGGGTCAACCCCATCGACGCCAAGCTCCGGGAAGGGATCGTCTCGCCCGCGCCGGACCTGCCCCACGTCGCCGGCGTCGACTTGGCGGGGGTCGTCAGCGCGGTGGGGGCGAGCGTCGACCTGTCGCCCGGCGACAGGGTGTTCGGGACGGGCTTCGGCTGGCGCGACCCGGGGACGTTCGCGGAGTACGCCGCCGTCCCCGCCGACCGGCTGGCGACGCTCCCGGAGTCGGCGTCGTTCGTCGCCGCCGGGGCGTCGGCGATGGTGCTTTCGACCGCGTTCCGCTCCCTGGTGACCCGCGGGGACCTCGCCGCCGCGGACACCTGCCTCGTCCACGGCGGGGCCGGCGGCGTCGGTCACGTGGCGGTCCAGCTCGCCGCGAGCGCGGGCGCGACGGTCGTGGCCACCGGACGGGAGTCGGACGCGGAGGTGATACGCGGATTCGGCGCCGACTCGGTCGTCGACTACCGGGCCGAGGACCTAGGCGAGGCGGTCCGCGACGCCGTCGGCCCGGTCGACGTCGTCCTCGAGACCCATCTCGGCGCGAACCTCCACGCGGATCTGACCGCGCTCGGCCGCGGCGGGCGGGTGGTCGCCATCGGCCAGGGCGAGCCGGTCACGCTCGATCCCGGGACCGCGCTGGGGGCGATGTTCGACGACGCCGACCTCCGGTTCGCCTCGACGATGGCCTCGACCGACGACCACCGGCGCGTGCTGGAGCGGTGCGCGCGCCTGATGGCCGCCGGGTCCGTGTCGCCGACCGTCGCGGCGACCTATCCGCTCGACGGGGTGGCGGAGGCGATGGACCACGCCGTGCGGTCGGGCGTCACGGGAAAGGTCGTTATCGACGTGACGGAGTAACGGCGCGGAGTTCGGAACGGGCGGCGTTACGGCGCCTCGCCGGTCTCGATGGCGAAGTCGGCCTTCGGGTAGGCGACGCACGTGAGGGTGTAGCCATCGTCGAGTTCGCTGTCGCCGAGCATCTCCTGGCCGTCGTGGACGACGTAGTCCTCGGAGTTGCCGCCGTCGGTGATGTGGCCGGCACAGGAGACACACTGCCCCTGGCGGCAGGCGTAGGGGAGATCCATGCCCTCGTCCTCGCCCTGGTCGAGGATGGTCTCGTTGCTGGCGAGTTCGACGGTCTCGCCCTCCTTGACGAACTCGACCTCGTAGTATTCCACCTCGTCCTCCGGGATGTCGGCGGGGCTGGGTTCCTCGGCCTCGGCCTCGCCCTCCTCGAGTTCGGCGCCCTCCTCGCCGGCGGCGACCGCGCCGGCGGCGACCGCGCCGCCGCCGATGGACCGGTTCATCGGCTCCGGGAAGTCCGTCTCGGGGAGGCTCTCGGCCCGGCGTTCGAGGACCTCCGCCGAGATGTCGGCGTTCGGGGTCCAGCCGGTCCCCTTCGAGTAGTGGAGAGCGACGGCCACCAGCGTCAGGAAGACGCCGAGACCGAACCCGACCCAGCTGATCTCGACCATGCGAGGCGCTATGGAAGCGGGGGTAACAAGCGTTGTGATTGACCTCCCGGGCGGCGACGCCCGAGGGGCGTCAGCGCTCCCAGTCGCGCTCGGTCCCGTCGCCCTCGCCGCGGCGGCGGACCTCGTGGCGGCCGAAGCCGTACCGCAGCCGGTTGGCGAGGCGCCGCGAGAACCGGTCCCCGCGGGACGCGAACCGCTCGGAGAGCGCCCCGTAGATGAGCGGCACGGGCACCTCCTGCTCCATGGCCTCCCGGACAGTCCAGGTGCCCGTCGACCCGCCGGCGACGTGGTCGGCCACGTCGCCCAGGTCCGTCCCCTCCTCGCGGAACGCCTCCTCGCAGAGTTCGAGCAACCACGACCGGACGACGGCGCCGTTGTTCCACGTCCGGGCCACGGCCTCGAGGTCGAGGTCGTACCGCCCCCGGTGGAGGAGTTCGAACCCCTCGCCGTACGCCTGCATCAGCGCGTACTCGACGCCGTTGTGGACCATCTTCACGTAGTGGCCCGAGCCCGACGGCCCCATCCGGTCGTGGCCGTCCGGGCCGGTCGCCACGGCGTTGAAGACCGGCGTCATCGCCTCGTACGCGTCCCGTGGGCCGCCGATCATCAGCGAGAACCCCAGTTCGGCTCCGGCCGGTCCGCCGCTGGTGCCACAGTCGAGGTAGTCGGCGTCCAGCCGTCGCGCCCGCCGGACCGACGCCTCGAAGTGGGAGTTGCCGCCGTCGACCACCACGTCGTCCGGGTCGAGGTGCGGTTCGAGGTCGTCGAGGGTCGCGTCCACGGCGTCGCCGGCAGGGACCATCAGCCAGACGTGCCGCCGGCCGGCGCCGTCGAACCGGTCTGCCAGGTCCGCGACCGAGTCCGCGGGTTCGGCGCCCGCCTCGGCGGCCGCCGCCGTCGCCTCCGCGTCGAGGTCGAACGCGACCACCTCGTGGCCGGCGTCGAGGACCCGGTCGACGACGATCCGCCCCATCCGTCCCAGTCCGATGACGCCCAGTCGCATGGCGTCGCGTGGCGTCGCGGAGGAGGTAGCCCTTGCGGTCGATACGCGAACGGAGGGATCCGGTCGGAGAACGGGGACGGTACTGCGGTAGGGTAGACAGTCGTCGCACCGGGGAGGTTTACAATCCGAACACGCCGAGCAGACGTATGGACGACCGCATCCGTGCCCACGCGGAGACGCTGGTTGACTGGAGCGCCCGTGTCGACCCCGGCGACCGGGTCGTGGTGAGCGTCGCGGAGGGCGCCCACGACCTCGCGGTGGCCGTCGGGGAGGTCCTGGGAGAGCGCGGGGCTGCGCCGCTGTTCCTGTACGACTCCGACGAGGTCGATCGCGCGTACCTCCGGGCCGTCGACGGGAACGCCGCGGGGTTCGGGGACCCGACGCTGACGGAGACGCTCTACCGGGAGGTCGACGTCACGCTCCGTCTCGGCGGCGGACGTAACACGTCCGCGACCGCGGACGTACCCGCCGGGACGCGGCGGGCTCACGCCCGCGGAACGGCCCCGGCCCGCGAGGCGCGGCTGGCGACCGACTGGGTGTCGACGGTCCACCCCACCCGGTCGCTCGCCCAGCAGGCCGGGATGTCGTTCGCGGCGTACCGCGACTTCGTCTACGGCGCCGTCCTCCGTGACTGGGAGGCGCTGGCCGGGGAGATGGACCGGCTGAAGCGGATCCTCGACGACGGGAGCGAGGTCCGCCTGATCGGGGAGGGAACCGACCTGACGATGCGGATCGGTGGCCGGATGGCGGTCAACAGCGCCGCCTCGGTGGCCTACGGCTCGCACAACCTGCCGAGCGGCGAGGTGTTCACCGCGCCGTACGCCACCGAGGGGGTCGTCACCTTCGACGTGCCGGCGACGGTCGACGGACGGCGCGTCCGGGACGTCCGCCTGGAGTTCGATGACGGCGAGGTGGTCGATCACGACGCGGCGGTCGGCGCCGACGCGATCGCGGACGTGCTGGCGACCGACGACGGGGCGCGGCGCCTCGGCGAACTCGGGGTGGGGATGAACCGCGGCATCGACCGGGCCACCGACAACGTCCTCTTCGACGAGAAGATGGCCGGCACCGTCCACCTCGCCCTCGGCCGGGCGTACGACGCCTGCGTCCCCGACGGGGAGGGGAACGACAGCGCCGTCCACGTCGACCTCATCACCGAGATGGGGGAGGGTTCGCGGTTGGTCGTCGACGGCGAGGCGGTCCAGCGCGACGGGCGGCTCCGGTGGGAGAGCGGCGACGGCTGAGTGCGCGGGGCGGCCGGACGGACCGGTAGGCCTACATAGCCGAACGTACCGGTACGCCCGGATTTTTTCCGCCCGTACACCTCATATAAACGCTCTTCCCCGGTTCGGCACCGGGACGAACCGGATGCGCGAACGCACACGACGACGGCTGCTTCAGGCGACCGGGCTGGCGCTGACGGGCGGTCTCGCCGGGTGTACCGGCGGGTCGTCCGGCGGATCGTCGGGGAGCGAAGGCACGGACGGGGGAACGGACGCCGCGGGTACCGAGGGGAACATGAGCACCGAGGGCACCTCCGCCGGGGAGACCTACCAGGTCGGGTTCGGCGACTACCGGACCGAGGTGAGCGCGTCGGCCTTCCCGGACAAGCTGTACGTCTACGCGGTCCAGCAGGGCTGGTCGAACTGGCCGGCCATCATGAAGGCCTTCGAGGAGCGGTACGGCGTCGCGCTCAACAACGACGACCGGTCGTCGGGCGAGGCGCTGAAGGACGCGCGGGCCCACGCGCAGAACCCGACGCACTCGGCGTTCAACGGCGGGTACACGTTCGCCGTGCAGGCGATGAAAGACGGGCTGACCCAGGCGTACAAGCCCGCCAACTACGACAAGGTGCCCGACAAGCTGAAGACCGACAACGGGCACTGTACCGCGACTCGGCGGATGACGACGGCCGTCACCTACCGGAAGGACATCTACGAGGAGCGCGGGCTGGAGGAACCCGAGACGTGGGACGACCTCCTGCAGCCGGAGATCACCAAGGACCTTGCGCTCCAGACCCCGCAGGCCGCGGTCGGCCTCGCCTGCGCGCTCTCGATCAACAACGCCCGCGGCGGCAGCCTCGACGACGTCCAGCCGGTCATCGACTACTACAATCGGATCAAGGAGGGCGGCGCGGAGTTCACCGACAACTTCCTCGCGCAGTTCACCAAGGGCGAGTACGCCACGTTCATCCGGTACGACTACTCCGGGCTCGACCTGAAGTACAACAGCGAGGACATCCCCGAGGAGAAGGTCGGGATGGCCCTCCTGAAGGGCAAGAACGGCAACGAGGGCGCGTTCAACCAGCCCTACGGCTACGCGCTCCTGAAGGGCGCCCCGAACCCCGAGGCGTGCAAGCTGTTCATGGACTACGTCCTCTCGAAGGAGGGCCAGCGGAAGTTCCTCGACGCGTACGTCCGCCCCATCCGGGCGTCGGAGCTCGAGATGCCCGCGGAGTTCCCGCCCACCGCGCGGTACGAGGAGACCCAGTTCCAGGTCGACTACACCACGCTGGTCGAGAAGCAGTCGGCGATCATCGAGGAGATCACCCGCGGCGCGGGCCTGTAATGGCGACCGGCGCGAAGCGCGACGACCGGGCGAGCCGCGGACTCGGCGCCGCGCGGTGGGCGTTCCGGACCGCGGTCCCCGTCACGGAGCGCCAGCGCGT
Source organism: Haloferacaceae archaeon (assembly GCA_042217265.1). Classification (GTDB taxonomy): domain Archaea; phylum Halobacteriota; class Halobacteria; order Halobacteriales; family Haloferacaceae; genus CAZMLQ01. The sequence goes on along the minus strand of JBDGSZ010000051.1, from coordinate 2,354 downwards.
CCGGCGACGCATCGCCGTCCTCTGTCTCCCATTCCTCGTCCTGGCGACGGCGTCGGGGCTGTTCCCCATCGTCGAGATGGTCCGCATCAGCGTCTCCGAGATGCAGTTCCGGACGACGGGGTTCTCGCTCGACACGTACCGGACGCTCGCGACCGACCCCTACTACCGGACCGTGGCGCTCAACTCCCTGTGGTTCGCGGCGGCGACGACCGTCGGGAGCCTCGCCGTGGCCGTCCCCGTCGCACACGCCATCGCGAAGTACGACCTCCCGTTCGAGCGCCTGATCGTCACGGTGCTGGCGTTCCCGAACAGCCTCCCGGGCATCGTCGCCGCGTTCATGATCATCGTCCTGTTGGGGAACACCGGGCTGCTCACGAACTTCCTGGCGGTCCTGTCCGGCCGGTCCCCGACCACGCTCGCGACGGCCACGAGCGTCGTCGGCCTCTTCTTCGCGTACCTCTACTCGATGGTTCCGCGGGCGCTCCTCCTCCTGCGGGGGACCTACGCCGAGGTGAACACGGCCGCCGAGGAGGCCGCCCGGGCGCTCGGCGCCAACCCGCTGGAGACGTTCTATCACGTCACCCTCCCGCAGATACGGCCGGGACTCATCGGGGCGTTCGTCCTCACCTTTCGGACCGGGCTGGCCATCTTCGGCACCATCCTCATCCTCAAGAGCCTGACCGTCTGGACGCTCCAGATCAACCGTGAACTCGCCACGGGCTTCGACATCCGCATGGCCTCGGCGATGGCGACGGTGTGGTTCGTGGGCGTGTTCGTCTTCACCGTCGGGACGCTCCGGTACACCAGCGCGGAGGTGACGGTGTGAGCCGCGACGCCCGCCTCACGGACCTCTCGGCGCGGTTCGGCCGGGGGGTCGTCGTCGCGGTCCTCGTCGCGACCGTCTGCTTTCTCGCCGTCCCCGTCGTGGCGACGTTCGTGTCGTCGTTCGCGGCCGACTGGTCGGGAGTGCTTCCCTCCGGATTCGTCACCGTCGAACACTGGCGCGGCGTTCTGGTCGGCGACGACATCGGCGCCGACCGGACCCTCGGGCGGTCGCTCGGCTACAGCCTGGTCCTCGCGCTCGGCGGCGTCGGCATCAACCTCCTCGTCGGCGTCCCCATCGCGTACGCCGTCTCGCGGTACGACTTCGTCGGCCGCGACTGGGTGAACGCCCTCGCCATCCTCCCGCTCGCCCCGGGCATCATCCTCGGCATCGCCTTCCTCCGGACCTACCCGGAGCTGTCGACGTCCGGCGTGGCGCTCGTCGTCGGCTACTCGCTCCTGAAGGCGCCGTACATGGTGATGGCCGTCCAGGGCAGCTTCGAGTCGATGGACCTCCGGCGCATCGAGGAGAGCGCCCGGTCGCTCGGGGCGTCCTGGCCCCGCGCGTTCCTGACGGTCGTCGTCCCCAACGCGAAGGAGGGCATCGTCGCCGGATCCATCATCTGCTGGACGCTGGCCGCCGCGGAGTTCAACTTCTCGTACATCGTCCACTCGCGGGGGACGCCGCCGCTCTCGCTGTTCCTCTTCAAGAACATCACCAACAGCTCCTTTCTCACCGCCGCCGCCGCCGTGTCCGTGTTCTTCCTGCTCGTCGCCGGCGTCACCCTCTCCCTACAGCTCGTCGGACACTACGGCGCCGGCTACGCATCCGAGTGACTCGAAACCCATGGCAGAAATACGACTCGACGACGTGACGAAACGCTTCGACTCCACGGTCGCCGTCGACGGCGTCTCGCTGACCGTCCGCGACGGCGAGACGCTCGGCGTCGTCGGCCCGTCGGGGTGTGGCAAGACGACGACCCTGCGCCTGGTCGCCGGGTTCGAAACGGCGACGGCTGGGACCGTCGCCTTCGACGACGAGACGGTCACGCACGTCCCACCCGAACGGCGGAACGTGGGCCTGGTGTTCCAGTCGTACGCCCTGTTCGAGAACATGACCGTCCTGGAGAACGTCACCTTCGGGCCGAAGATGCACGGCGTCGGCCGCGCGGAGCGCCGCGACCGCGCCCGGGAACTGCTCGACATGCTCGACATCGGCGGGTTGGCCGGGCGCGACCCGGCGACGCTCTCCGGGGGCCAACAGCAGCGCGTCGGCCTCGCCCGGGCGCTGGCCATCGACCCCGAGGTGCTCCTCCTCGACGAGCCAATGACCGGCCTCGACGAGAAACTCAAGCGGTCGCTCCGCCGGGAGATGGCCGACCTGCTCGACGACCTCGGGGTCACGACGCTTTACGTCACCCACGACCAACAGCAGGTCATGTCGATGTGCGACCGGGTGGCGGTGATGAACGACGGTGTCGTCGAGCAGGTGGGGACGCCGACGGAGGTGTACGAGTCGCCGGCCAACGCGT
>JBDGSZ010000036.1:0-8029 GCA_042217265.1 Haloferacaceae archaeon | reverse complement strand
AGGTGTAGGCGGCGAACCAGTTCGAGTTGTCGCCGTACAGGACGACCGTCGAGTCCTCGCTGATGCCGTGGCTGCCCAGCAGGTCCTCGAAGTCGTCCTTCTTGAGGATGTCCCGCTCGGTCTGGTCCTGGAGCTGGGTCTCCCAGTTGAACCCGATGGCGCCGGGCGCGTGGCCCTCGTCGTAGGCCTCGGTGTCCACGTCGACCTCGACCAGCCGGTGGTCGGGGTCGTCGCTCCTGAACTCGTCGAGGCGCTCCTCGACCCAGTCAGCCGATACTAGCACGTCTTTGGCGTAGTCTGACATCACGTGAACCGTACGCGCTCCCCCGTCATAATACCACCTCACCCGGCACGCACGGCCACTCGTCGGCTTATCCGGCGAAAATTACTGTTTCTACGGTGGTTGATATGACGGGGTTTAACCGCGTCGGAACGAGCGGCCGGAGGCGGGGAACGGGCCGGCGAATAACCGGCAATATTTTTACATACTCCGGACGCGCCCGGACCGGGCAAACAAAGCCCCCGACCCTCCAAGGGGGCCCGATGAGCGACGACGTGGTTTCCGTGGACTGGCTCGCCGAACGGCTCGACGACCCGGACGTGGTCGTCGTGGACGTCCGCGACGAGTGGGAGTACGATGGTATCGGGCACGTCCCCGGGGCGGTGAACGTCCCCTTCGACCGGTTCCGGAGCGAGGAGGGCGACGAGGGGATGCTCCCCGGCACGGACGTCTGGCGCGATCTGATGGAGTCGGCCGCGGTCGAGCCGTCGGACACGCTGGTCGCATACGACGACACCCACGGGGTGTTCGCGGCGCGGTTTCTCGTGACCGCGGAGCTGTACGGCCACGCCGACCGACGGCTGCTGGACGGTGACTACAGCGCCTGGACCCGGGGTCACGAGACGGCGACGACCGCGCCGGACCGTCCCCGGACGACCTACGAGCCGTCGCGGCCGAGCGACACCCCGCTGGTCGGGTTCGAGACCGTGCTGGAGGCCGTCGAGGCGGTGGAGGCGGGCGAGGACGGGACGGTCATCGTCGACACGCGGGAGCGGTGGGAGTACGACGAGGGCCACCTGCCGGGCGCGGTCCAGCTCGACTGGCGGGAGCTCGTCGACGAAGGGAGCCGTGGGCTGAAACCGCGGGCCGAGATCGAGGGTATCCTCGCGGAGCGGGGGATCGACCCCGACCGTCGGATTCTGCTCTACTGCAACACCGCGCGACGGATCAGCCACACCTACCTCGTCCTGCGGCACCTGGGCTACGGGGACGTCGCGTTCTACGAGGGGAGCCTCACGGAGTGGGAGGCCCGCGACGGGCCGGTCGAGCGGGCGACGGACTGACGCCGACGGGCTGGCCGGCGGTCAGCCGGGCTCGACGGGGTCGGCGCCGAGATCGGCGGCGAGCAGGCCGGCGGCCTCGACGGCGAGCGCGACGACGAGCGGCCCGACGACGACCCCACGGCGCCGGGGCCGGGAGGCCGCCGCCGAAGCCCACGAAGTAGAGGCTTCCGGGCAGGTCGGCCGTCCCGCGCGCGAGACGGGAACGGACGAGCAGGTCGGGGAGCCACGCAACCGGAACGCCGCCGACGGCGAGGACGACCGCGGCGGCGACCGGATCGCCGACGGCGAGGTGATGGGCCGCCACGAGGAGGACGCTCGGGCCGACCACGGGGACGAACCGGAGACGGCCGCGACCGTCGCCAGCGTGACTGGGAACGGGTAGCCGAAGGCGGCGAAGAAGGGAAGCGCGAGGAGGAAGGTCGCGAGGGCGGCGGCGACCTGGAGGACGTAGACGGCGGAGAGGGTGGGGTGGGTGCGGTCGTGGAGCGCCTCGGCGACGTCGCGGTAGGCGGACGGAACGACGGCGAACACCGCCCGCCTGACGGCGGCCCCGTTCGAGACGAGCGCGTAACGGGAGAAGGGAACACGGAGAGCTTCAGCGCGAGGACCCTCGAATCGTTCGTGGGGGGCGACGCGGGAGCCCTCGGACCGCCGGGGACGGTGCGAGGACGCCCTCACGGGACGACGCCCACGGTCAGGAGCGTCCCGAGTTCGCGGTACCGCTCGACCATCGCCTCGCGCGAGTCCCAGTCCTCGGTGGGGAACGCCTCGGCGGGCGGAATCTCGGTCTCGCGGTCCGGGACGTTGTCCTGCGTGGCGACGTGAAACCCCGCCTCGCGGAAGGCCGCGCGGTACTCCTCGGCCGACCAGCGGGTCATCGGAACCTCGACCGAGTCCGCCCAGGCGTGGGAGTACCGGTTCTCCTCGTAGTAGTTCACCGCGCAGTGGAAGGTGCCACCCGGGCGGAGGACGCGAGTCAACTCGTCGAGCGCCCGAGGCGGGTCGCGCGCGTAATAGAACGCCTCCATGGAGAAGCAGTGGTCGACCGCGTCGGCGGCGAAGGGAAGCGCGTCGAAGTCCCCCCGGACGTAGCCGACGGCGTCGTCGTCGGTGTACGCCCGGGCGTTGTCGAGCATCCGCGGGGAGCCGTCGAGGCCGTACGCCCGGGCCGCGTCGCGGGTCGCCCGGAGCGCGCGGGCGGCGTACCCGCTCCCACAGCCGAGGTCGAGGACGACGTCGCCCGGTTCGACCGGCATCCGGGCGAGGCAGTGCTTCGCCGTGTGCCAGTGGCGCTCCTCCATCCCCCGGTCGCGACCCTCGGCGGCCCACGCGTCGAACTCCTCCGCAACGCTCATGTGTGGCGTCCGGACGGACGGGAGAAAACGGGTTCGGAACGGTCGAGGAGCCGACGGTCGGGCGGGGACGGGCGGAACGGTCGAGGAGCCGACGATCGGGCGAGGACGGGCGGAACGGTCGAGGAGCCGACGATCGGACGATGACGGGCGGGGACGGCGGTCCCGGCGACCGAACGACGACGGTCCGGAGGCACGAAGGTCCGACGAGCGGACGGCGGACTTAACTCCGGTGGAGCGTGACGGGGGGCATGGTCCGTGGACGGGAGCGGTACCGGTTCGCCGACACCGCCCAGCAGGTGGTCGGGGGGTTCCTGCTGGCCGGGGCCTTCGTCGTCACCGAGGAGGTGTGGGTGCTGGCGGCCAACATGTCGGTGTTCCAGGTCGCGTTGACCGTCCTCATCGTGTTCGCCATCGGATACGGGGCGCTGTACGAGGCCGACGACCGGGATCCGGACCGGGAGGTCGACGTAGCCGGCGTGCCCGTCCGGTTCGTCTCGCTCATCGGCGTCGCCTACCTCTCGGTCCTCCTCCTCGCCGTCGCATTCGACGCCCCGCGGACCTTCCTCGGCGGGTCGACCGACTCGACCGCGGAACTCGTCTACGTGACGTTCAAGGCCACCAGCGTCGGGGCCGTCTTCAGCGTCGTCGGGGCCGCGACGGCCGACAGCGTGTTCTGAGACGTCGGTGGCGGGGGGCGGCGAGCCCGCGGGACGGGGCCGCGCGACGGGCCGGGGATCGGTGTCGCACCATGACCCGGCGATTTAAGACCGTCGGAGGGGTGACTCGGGATATGGATTACGCGCTCGCCCTGGCGGACGGGCCGGACTCGATCCCCGGCGGGACGGGACTGCTGCTCCTCCACCCGAGCATCGGCGAGACCGACCGGATCGACACCGACTTCCTGAAGGTCGACACCGACCACTTCCTCGTCGTCTCCACCCGGACGACCGCGAGGGAGGTCGAGCAGAAACTCGAGTACTACGACGTCGACGAGTCGAAGGCCGTCATCCTGGACACCCTCTCGGTCGAGCGGGGGTACTCGCGCCGCGGGTCGGACCACGTCCACTACGTCTCGGCGCCCGACGACGTGGCGGGCGTCGTCGAACTGACCCGGGAGTTCCTGGATGATCACGACGGGAAACTCCGGGTGAGCGTCGACTCACTCACCGAGATGGCGTACTACGCCGACGAGGAGGCCGTCTACGAGGCGACGGCCGAACTGCTCGAACTGCTCGACGAGCACGACGCGGTCGGGCTCTTCCACCTCTCGAAGGAGGTCCACGACGAGGCGACGGTGGTACGCTTCCGGGAGTTGTTCGACGGGGTGCTGGACCTCGACGCCGACGGCGGCGTGACGTACACGGACGACTGAGGGACGGTCCCCTCCTGGCGGCTCCGCGGTTCCGGACGTCGCCGGTCAGTCGGACTCGGCCAGCGCCGCGAACGTCTTCTCGGCCCACCGAACCGCGTAGGACGCACCGTGGTCGCGGTACGCGGCGGTGTCGAGGGCGGCGAAGGGCGCCGGGAGGTCGTGACCGTGCTTGATCGCCGAACAGGCGAACTCGGTGGCCTCGGCGAAACTCGTCTCGCCGCGCGCGACCAGCCCCGGGAGCCGGTCGAGGCGGTCGACCAGGCGGTCGCCGGCGTCGCGCCAGGCCGCGCCGAGGCGCGGTCGGTCCGCCGGCCATTCCGCGAAGGTCTCCCGGGACCGGAGGCCGATCCAGGCGTCGTGGAGCGCGGCCGCGAGTTGGTAGGTGTCCGCGGGACCGAGCGGCGTCGCGGCCGCGAGGTCGGGATACCGCTCGGCGAAGAAGGGGAGGAAGTGCTCGTCGACGCCCAGTCCCACCTCGACGAGCGCCTCGGCGATCAGGAAATCGCGGAAGTCCTCGGGCGTCCCCCGGGCGCGGTACTTGACCAGCACCGCGGGGGGCACGGTCTGGCGGGTCCAGAACACGGTCCCGTCGCCCGGCATCCCGACGGTGAAGTCGGGACCCGCGTACCGCCGGAGCGGGGCGGGAACGTCCCCGGGGAGCCACTCCTCGGGGTGCGCCGCGGGGTCCAGGGCGTCGACGAGGAGGCCCAGGTCCTCGGCGGCGGCCGGCGGGAGGGTCTCGAAGTCCCGGTCGACGTCGAGCACGACGGCCTCGGGGGCGTGGTGCTCCCGGACCGCGGCGAGGTCGTCCGGAAGCGACCGCCGGTCGAACATCTATCCGAGGAGGATGCCGAGCATCAACACGAGCGCCAGGACGGCCGAGACGCCGAGCGTGCCGACCACGATCTTGGTCGCCTTGTTCATACACGAGTGTCGGGGCGGCAGGTCTTAAACGCTTCAGGACGCGACGGGGAACGCGAACCCCTTCGTTTCGGGTGGAGATAAGGAGCCCTTCCGTCCGAACGGCGGGATCAGTTTCCACATGAAACGAAGGGGTGGTGGGGCGGAGGGGGGTGAGCGTATGGACGGGTCCCGCGGGGGTTGAGATCCGGGCCTCCCGGGGGAGGCGAGTCACGTCAGTCGGGGTCGGCGTCGCGCCACGTCTCGGGGACCTCGATGACGTACCGACCGTCCTCCCGGAGCGAGATGATGTACTCCTCGCGGTCGTAGAGCTCCATGAGGTTCAGTTCGTACTGGCCGGGGTTGAGAACGCGGATGCTCTCGAACTGCTCGTTCAGTTCGTCGCGGAGCTCCGCGAGGTCGGGGCGGTCGTCGTCGGGGGTGGAGGCGACGGTCCCGTCGGGGTCGGGGGGTGACCGGGCCTCGGGGTCGGGGACGTCCTCGGCGGGGGCACCCTCGGCGACCTCGTCGGGGGAGACGAGGTCGCGGCGGGCGTCGGCCTGGGCCGGGCTCTCGTCGCCGGTATCGACCGGCGGGTCGGGATCGGCCTCGATGATGTCGGCGTCGTCGGACGGATCGTCCCCCTCGTCCCGGGAGGGCCACGGGGTCGAGAACGGATCGTCCGAGGGCGGGGGGCGAGCGTCGGAGGCGTCGGCCGGGTCGGGGCCGTCGGGCGGGTTCGAGGCGCCCGGCCCGGCGGCGCTTTTTGGCTGGAACTGGAACTTGTTCCCGCCGCAGTCCGGGCACCCCGACAGCATCTCCTTCGAGCCGTCGGCGAACTGCCGACCACAGTTCGTACACTGATGGGGCATTACTTGCGCGAGACGAGCGCGCTGATCAGGTTCTCGTCCTTGTGGAGGGTCTCGATCTGGTTGGCCGGGCCGATGACGGTGAGCTTCTGGGTCGACTCCTTTCCCATCAGCCGACCGAGGAGGCCACGGTCGCCGGTCTCAGACTTCGGATACGTCTCGATCTCGATGCCGGTGAAGCCGTCGGGGTTGATCTCGTTCATCGTCACCTCGATGAGCTTCGACTCCTCGTCGGGGGAGAGTCCCTCCTCGAGAACGACGATCTTCCCCTCGCGAACCCCGTCGAGGATGAGGTGGACCTTCTCCATGCTCGTCAACCCCTCCATGCGGGCGCCGCTGATGAGGTCGATCTGCACCCCGTCGGTCTCCTCGTCCGGTTGGGTCATCTCGGGCATGGTATCACCCGAAGTGCTCCGCGATGGTGTCGTAGACCTCGTCCATGTTGTCCCCCTCGAGCGCCGAGAGCGGCACCACCTCGTGTTGCGGGTAGGCGTCGGCGATGCGCTTGACGTTCGACTCCTCCAGGTCGGTCTTGTTCGCGAAGATGAGCACCGGGAGGTCCTGGCTTTCGATGATCCCGATGAGCATCGTGTTCACCTGGGAAATCGGGTCCTTCGTGGAGTCGAGGACGTAGATGACGCCGTCGACGTCCTCGCGGAGCCAGTGCATCGCCTCCGCGACGCCCTCGGTCGCCTCCCGGGACCGGCGGACGGCGTCGTCCTTGTCCATGTCGTGGTCGAGGAACTCCTGGTAGTCGACCTTGGTCGCGACGCCGGGGGTGTCGACGATGTCGATGGTCACCTTCCGGCCGTTGCGCTCGATCTCGACGTTTTCCTTCCGGCGTGCCCGGCGGGTCTCGTGGGGGATCTGGCTCTCCGGACCCACGGCGTCGCCCGTCCAGTCCCTGGCGATCCGGTTGGCGAGGGTCGTCTTCCCGGCGTTGGGTGGACCGTAGATACCGATGCGCTTGGGCTCGGAGCCCGCGAACAACAGTTCCGTAACGCGTGAGATGCTGTCCCTGATTTCCGTGATGAGTCCCATCCTGTCCTCCCGCACCCCGCGTCCGCGCAGGGGCGTTAGCCGGTACAACGCCCCCCGTCTCACTTAACTGTACGTCAGACGAACATATGATTTCATACAAACGAGACGGGAAACACGTCGACCGAGCGGGGACGACGTCGGAAGGACGCGGGGACTGAACCGGCCCGGAAACGCGGCCACGGGACCGAGCGGGAGGGGTGACGGGGGCCTGCACCCCCCACACCCCCTCGTTTCAGGTGGAACCGCCACGGACGGCCCCCCCGACCGGCGTTCATACCCACCCGAGGTTTTATCTCCCCATGGCGAGAAAAGGATCCGTACTGCTGTAGAGAGCGTTTGTTTCTGTTCGGGTTCGTCGGAACGAAAGAACCGCGCGTGCGGCGTCCACCCGGCAGGGTCGCGTTCCAGTTGAAACGGAGGGGTGTGGGGGTCGGTGGTCCCCTCCAGTCCCCGCTCCCCGTCCGGTCCGACGACCACGACCCGGTCGTGACGCCGGAGCCGGTCAGCCGCCCCATCCGTGACCGTTATCCGACCGCAGTCTTTCGGTTTCGTTCGTCACCGGTGACCGACATATCCCGTAAGGGGAAATTTTTTGTAGGACCTGTTCCTCTCGTTCGCGTGTATCACCTGGACGGGTCGTGGGTTTCGGGTGGCGGGGTTTCGGGCCGCTCCGGCCATGACGGGCCGAAATCCTACGTGCCGCGATCCGTTTCCACTTGAAACAACGGGCCAAACCATGGACGAGGACGACACGACACGGGACGGGGAGAACTCCAGGATCGGGGTCGGGGACCCCGGCGAGGGGTTCCGGGACGGGGAGCCGCGGGACCGGGCGGCCGACATCTCGACCTCCGATCTGGACCTCGACGACGTCGTGCTCGACGGCGAGGAGAACCAGGGACTCTTCGACGACCTCCTCTCCGGCGAGCCGATCTTCGAGAACAAGGAGGTTCTCCGACCGTCGTACACCCCCCACGAACTCCCGCACCGCGACGATCAGATCAACCGGATGGCGACCATCCTCGTCTCCGCGCTGCGGGGCGAGACCCCGTCGAACATCCTCATCTACGGGAAGACCGGGACGGGGAAGACGGCGAGCGCGCAGTTCGTCTCCCAGGAACTGGAGTCGACCTCCGAGAAGTACGACG
>JBDGSZ010000004.1:0-8063 GCA_042217265.1 Haloferacaceae archaeon | reverse complement strand
TCAGAAACGGCAGCTATCGGGTGTATCAGCGGTATTTGTGTAAGAATTGCGGTCGCACGTTCAACGACAAGACTGGCACGATCTTCGCTCACTCAAAGCTCAAGCTCAAAGAGTGGTACTTCGCGATTTACGTCTTCTTACGGTTTAATACGAGCATTCGCCAGATTGAGGCAGAACTCGACCTTTCTTACAGAACGGTGAGACAGCGCGTCGAGCGCTTCGCCAGAGCGCTCGACGCGCCTTCGGTACGGCTGTCTGGCCCGGTCGAAATCGACGAAGTGTACGTCTCTGCCGGGCTGAAAGGTCGCGAGCGCGACCAAGCGTCGCGCTCGCGTGGCCTGTCCACGCGCGGGAGAGGAACGTATGAAGACGACAAACCACCCGTGTTCACGCTGGTCGATCGCGGTACTGACGAACGGTACGTCGTGCCAGCCAAATCCGCCGACGAATCGACTGTGCGACTCCTGCTCGCTAACCACGAGCAGGAGTCGCTCACCGTCTACACCGACGGATTTCGAGCCTACGATCCGCTAGAAGACGACGATGAGTTCCAGCGTGAGTTCGTCGTTCACGGCGACGGCGAATACGCCGATGACGAAATCCACGTCAACACTTGCGAGAGCCACGGGTCGCTCCTGCGACCCTGGCTCTCGCCTCACCGAGGTGTCTCGAAAGACAAGCTAACACCGTATCTCAGAGCCTTTCAGCTCCGGCGTGAACTCTACAGAAAACCAGGTGACGAGGCACTCGAACATGCTCTCGAAGCTGCTCTCTGAAAATCAACAACGTGCTTCACAAGAGCGTCCGTTCAAACTCGCGGGATCAGTCGCCGTACCCCATGTTCCGGATGCACTCGCGCATCTCTCCCTCGCCCTCGTGTTTGTGGAGCGTCGTCGGCGTGTCGCAGTAGTACGTCGTCCCGTCGTGGCGCAGTGTCACCTGGTGGCTCCCGCCCATCATCTCCGTCCGGACCACGACCCGTCGCCCGTCCCGGAGGGCGTCGAGTATCTCCTCGGCGGTGAGTTCGCCCGCATCGACGCGGAGGGGTTCCATACCCGCGATACCCTCCCCGGCCACTTAGTTGGTCGTCGATCGTCCCTCGGCGTCGTTGTCCGGGGGTTCGACGCCCTCGGCCGCCTCGGCCACCTCCGTCTCCTTCGGCGTGTCGACGTGCCAGCGGTCCACGTCGCTCTCGAACTCGGCCAGGCGCTCGCTCACCGCCTCCTTCAACTCGTCGTCGTTGACGTTCACCTCGAAGACGAACGCGTCGTCCTCCCCCGGGACCTGCTGGATGTTGGCGCTCACGAGCTCGTTGTCGAAGTAGTACGGGGCCAGTTGCGTCATCACCTTCCGGTAGACGGTGCCCTCGACGGCCCGGAGCGCCTTCCGGCCGGCCGAGTCGGCCGCGCGGGCGACGTAGTCGATCGAGTCCTGCCAGGAATCGACGGCCTCCTCGCTCTCGCCCTCGCCGACCTTCCTGTAGGACTTGCTCAGCTTCTCGCCGGCGGTTCGCAGGTCCTCGTCGGGGTCCTTGCCCGCCCGCTCCCCGGCGCCCTCGGCGACGCTCGCCTGCTCGGCCGTCTTCTCGTCGACGTCCTCGTCCAAGCGCTCGTGGGACTTCGGCCGCCACTCGTCCCACTCCTCGAACGCCTTCCCGTCGGCGCCGGCCTCGCGGAGCGCGCGGGTGACCCGCTCGCCGTGCTCGACCACGTCGCCCCAGCCTCCCCGGAGCTTGAACCCGGAGATGCTCTCCTCCATCTCCCCCGAGTGATCGGGCGCGGACGTGAAAAAACGCGCGGCCGTCGGTGGGATTTTTCCGGCCGCCTCACGCACCACCACGCATGGGCTATCACCACGTCGACCCGTCGACGCTTCCCGCCGCGCCGGACCGCCCCTGCACGAAGCGCTCCGTCAGCGACGCCTGCGACCTGGAGAACCTCGCCGTCCACGTCTACGAGGTCGACCCGGGCGAGGAGATCCCGCTGGCCTACCACTACCACGACGAGCAGGAGGAGCTGTTCCACGTGACCGAGGGCGAACTCCACGTCGACACCCCCGACCGCGAGTACGTCGTCGGGGCCGGCGAGGCGTTCGTCGTCGAGCCCGAGAGCCCGCAGTTCGCGTTCGTCCCCGAGGACGGCGAGCCGACGACGGCGCTGGTCGTCGGCGCCCCGCCGATCGACGACGTCCATCCCTACGAGGGGGACTAGGCGCCGTTCACCCGCCGAGGAACCGCTCGCGGATCTCCTCGTCGTTCAGGATGGCTCCCGCGTCGGCTTCGGTTCGGATCCGTCCCTCCGTCAGGAGGTACCCCCTGTCGGCGCGCTCGAGAATCGCCTCCGCGTTCTGCTCGACGGCCAGGACGGCGGTGCCGCGCTCGTTGATCGCGACGATCTCGTCGAACAGCTCGGTCACGAGGTCCGGCGCCAGTCCGGCGGACGGTTCGTCGAGCACCAGGAGGTCGGGTTCGGCGACCAGGGCCCGTCCGATGGCGAGCATCTGGCGCTGCCCGCCGGACAGCGTCCCGGCGGTCTGGTCGGTTCGCTCCCGGAGGACCGGGAACTGATCGAACACCCTGTCGAGCACGTCGCTCGGGACCTCCTCGCGGGTGTAGGCCCCCATCCTGAGGTTCTCGCGGACGGTCAGGTCCGGGAACACGTTCTCCTCCTGCGGCGTCAGCCCCATCCCCGCCTCGACGATGTCGACGGTCTCGGCGTCCGTGATCGCGCGCCCGTCGAACTCGACGCGGCCGCCCATCCGATCGGCGAGACCGAAAAGCGCCCGCAAGAGGGTGCTCTTTCCGGCCCCGTTCGGACCGATGACGGCGACGAACTCACCGTCCTCAACCGACAGGTCGACCCCGTCGATGACCTGGAGATCGCCGTACCCGGCGTCGAAATCCGAGACCGCCAACAGCGCCATCGCCCCCGGTTTCTCCCGGCCCGGATTTATCGGTTTCGCCGGCGTGCGGGCGGCCGTTCCCCCGCTACGTCTCTATCGGCTGTCCAGTGTAGACGTTGACGACGCGCTCGTCGGTGACGACCTCCTCGGCCGGCCCGTCGGCCAGCACCGATCCCTCGTTGAGCACGATCAGCCGGTCGACCAGTTCGACCAGCGACTCGAGGCCGTGCTCGATGACGAGGAACGTCATCCCCTCGTCGTTGAGCTCCTCGATGTACGCCGACACCTCCGCGACGGTCTCGTCCGTGATGCCGGCGTAGGGCTCGTCCAGGAGCAGGAGCTCCGGATCGAGCATCAGCGAGCGTGCGATCTCGAGGATCTTCCGCTCGCCCCCTGAGAGCCGGCCCGCGTACTCGTCGGCGCGGTCGGCCAGCCCGAACCGTTCGAGGAGCCGGTCGGCCCGGTCCCGGAGCTCGGCCTCGCGCTCGGTCATCCCGTCGGTCCGCAGCAGCGCCGGCACCGTCCGCTCGCCGGGGTGGTTCGCGGCGGCGACGACGACGTTCTCCCTGACGGTCAGCGTCGTGAACGGCCGGGAGTGCTGGAACGTCCGGACCATTCCGCGCCGGGCGATGGCCTCGGGCGATTCGTCGGTGACCCGCTCGCCATCGAAGTAGACGTCACCGGCGGTCGGTTCGAGGTACCCGGTGATGCAGTTGAACAGCGTGGTCTTGCCGGCGCCGTTCGGGCCGACGAGCCCGACCAGTTCCCCCTCCTCGATGCGAACCGAGACGTCGTCGACAGCCCGGAGGCCGCCGAAGACCTTCGAGATCGCGTCGGTCTCGAGGACCGTCATTTGAACACCTCCAGCTTCTCCTCGTCGCCGAACAGCCCGGCGGGCCGGTAGCGGATAACCCCCATCAGCAGCGCGCCGATCAACAGCCCGCGGAGGGCGTTGAAGCGGACGGCGCTGACGCCCAGTTCCTGTGTCACCGGCGCGTTGAGCAGGCGGATCGCGAGCTCGAAGAACATGATGATGGCGAGCCCGGCGATCGCGCCGCGGTGGTTCCCCGCGCCCCCGATCATCATCCCGATCCAGATGATGACCGTCACGTCGATGGTGATCAGCCCCGGGGCGACGGAGCCGAAGTACATCGCCATCAACCCGCCGGCGACGCCCGCCACGGCGGCGCCGTAGACGAACGCCTGCATCTTGTACCGGAACGCGTCCTTCCCGACGCTCCGGACGGCGTCCTCGTCGGCCTGGATGGCCCGGAGGACGCGGCCGTACGGCGAGGCCGACAGCCGCCTGAACCCCTCGTAGACGACCAGGAGTCCCCCGGCGAGCAGGAGCAGGGTCGCGAGGTCACGGGTGGCGGCGTTCTCGGCCAGGCGCAACACCCCCGTCTCGCTGCCCGTCTCGACCACGAGTTGCGGCACGCCGAGGATGCCCTTGCTCCCCCCGAACGGGGTCTGGAAGACCCGGACCACCTCGTGGAGGATCTCCGCCGCCGCCAGCGTGGTGATGGCGAGGTAGTCCTCGCGGAGGCGGATCGAGGACACCCCGAGGAGGCCGCCGCCGACGACCGCCGCCACGACGCCGACGCCGATGCCGAGCAGCCAGAACTGGTCGAGGCCGGCGCCGGCCCCGAACGACGGCGGGTCGGCGCTGATCAGCGCCATCCCGTAGAGGCCGAGGCCGAGAAAGAGGACCGGCCCGAAGTTGATGATCCCCGTGTCGCCGAACTGGAGGTTCAGCCCCAGCAGTATCATCGCGTACAGCACGAACAGGATGGCCTGGTCGATCAGCACGAACCCGAACCCGGGGAAGGTGACGCCCACCGGGAGGGCGAGCAGGCCGAGCGTGACGGCCACGACGGCGACCCCGACCCCGGCGGCGTCGCCCGGCACGCGCCCGACCAGCTCGCCGATCCGGTCGGTCCCTCCCTGTGGGCCTGCCAGCGCGCCGCCGTCGGTCGCACCCCCGTCGGTCATACCGTCACCTCCTTGCCGGCGATCCCCGAGGGCCGCACCAGCAGTATCACGACGAGGATGAGAAACGCCATCGAGATGGGGATCCGGGAGAGGCCCGGGATCTGGAGCCCGTTCACGAGGGCGATCGAGAGCCCGATGACGTACGACCCGACGACCGCGCCGTACGGGCTCCCAGCCCCGCCGAGGACGGCGGCCGCGAGGATGAGGAGGATCTGGGCGAACCCGGCCTCGGG
This sequence comes from Haloferacaceae archaeon, assembly GCA_042217265.1. Lineage (GTDB taxonomy): Archaea > Halobacteriota > Halobacteria > Halobacteriales > Haloferacaceae > CAZMLQ01. The sequence goes on along the minus strand of JBDGSZ010000004.1, from coordinate 2,937 downwards.
GGCGGCCGGCGTGCGGGTGAAGAGCAACACGCCGGCCACCCCGGCCAGCGCCGAGGCGAGCACCCAGGTGTACTGCCGGATGTCGTACGCCGGGATGCCGGACAGTTCCGCGAGGGCCTCGTTGCTGGAGGTCGCCCGCATGGCGATGCCGAGGTCGGTCCGGGTCAGGAGGAGGTGGACGGCGCCGAACAGCGACAGCGCGACGACGATGGTGACCAGCATGTTCGTCGTGACGAAGAACCCGCCCAGCATGTCGAACCGGAAGGTGCGCACCGGGAGCAGGTCGTATGCCCGCCTGAGTTCCACGTAGCGCCGCTCGAGGCCGAGCGTGAGCCGGAACCCGTTCCGGAGGACGAACCCCAGTCCGATCGACGTCAACAGGAGCGGGATGGGTCCGTCCTCGTGGAGCGGGGTGAAGACCGCCCGCGAGATCAGCCAGCCGATCGCCGCGGTCCCCGCCGTCACGGCGAGCAGCGCGACCCAGATGTTGAGCCCGGCCCGCATGATCAGGAAGAACGACAGGTACGTCCCGACGGTGATGTACTCGCCGTACGCGAAGTTGATCATGTTGACGATGCCGTATATGAGCGTGAACCCGATCGCCGACACCGCGATCAGCGATCCGGTTTCGAGCCCGAAGACGACGAACTGGAACAGTCCCATGTGTGTGTAACCCGTGTCCGTCACCGGCCGAGGGGGCCGACCGGCGACCGCTCTTTCCCCGCGTTCCGCGCCACGATCAGCTCATCTGGCGCTGCTTCTTGATGACCTGCTGGATCCGGTCGGGGCCGACCTCGTCGACCTGGCTGAAGCCGTCGGAGGTGAGGTCGAAGATCTTCGCGAGGTTGAACACGTCGCCGAACTTGTTGAAGTCGACGGCGGTCTGTGCGCCCACGTAGTTGATGTTCTCGCCGTTGTCGAGGGCCTGCTTGCCCTGCTTGAACGTCGACACCTCCGTTCCCGGCGGCCGTGCGACCCGACCGATGTTCTTCTGGATGGCGTCGTGGCTCGCCTCGCCGGCCTTGTGAACCGCCAGCGCGCTGACCGTGATCGCGTCGTACGACGACGCCGACCAGTTGTTGGTCGAGAGGTCGGACTTGTAGTTGTCGCTCTCCGAGACGAACGAGTCGAACTCGTTCAGGTACGTCTCGGCGTACGGGCCCGCGATGGCGGGCACCGAGGTCCGGACCCAGCCGTCGGTGTTCTCGGCGATGCTCCCCACGTTGCTGACCGTCTTCGGGTTCTTCAGCGGGTTCGACAGCATCACGTTGCCGCCGTACTGCCCGTCGGCCCAGTCGCCCATCAGGGTGGTCGCGCTCGGCACCCCCATCGCGACCCCCATCACGTCGATGTCGTCGCTGAAGAAGCTCTCGAGGTCCGACCGGTACGAGGACTTGCCCGCCTGGACCCCGGTGCGCTTGACCACCTCGACGCCGTCGAGCACGCGGGCCCCGTCGAGGAACGCCTTCGCCCACGTCGTCGACCCGGCGGTCTTGGCGTGGATCGCGCCCACGGTGGTGACGTCCTGCCGCTGGGCGTGGACCGCCGCCGCCGCGGTGTGCTGGCTGTCGGCGCCGGTCGTCCGCCAGTACCAGCCGTCGTCGCTCAGGTCGTCCGGCGTCATGTTGTCCCCGCCGCGACTGTCCAGGAACCGCGTCCCGGCGTACATCGTGACGATCGGTACCTGCTGCTCCTGGAAGAACTGCCACAGCGGTTTCGTCACCGTCGAGGTGAACCCGTTGATCACCTTCGCGTCGTTCTGTTCGACCAGCTGCTGGAACACCGACTTCCCCGTGCTCGGGGTTCGTGCGGTGTCCTTCCGGACGATTTCGATCTCCCGCCCCAGCGGTCCGCCGGCGTCGTTGATGTTCCGCTTGGCGAGGTCGGCCGATGCCGACACCGGGGGCTGAATGAACTGCAGGTCCCCCGACAGGAGCGCCGGCTGTCCGAACGTGATCGGACCGGCGCCCCCGCCGCCGCCGCCGCCCGTGGTACACCCGGCGAGCCCCGCGACGGCTGCCGCCCCGGCGCCACCGAGGAAAGTCCGCCTGTCAAGCGTCGCGTCCGTCGTGTCGGGATTCCGTGCCATCGTCCCTCACGTTCGGCTGTGAGAACGTTCCGGATTAAATCTGATGGAGGGATTCGCCCGCGTCGGCGCCGCTCGTGTACGAACAGTGCCCGTCTGCCAGCCGGTGCGCGCGCAGCCGGTCGACGGGAGTCTTTATTTCCGTCGGCGCCGCCCTCCCCGCATGCCCATCGAGGACCGCGGGGACGCCCACCTCGTCACCCACACGCTGGCCAAGGACACCCTCTCTGTCATCCGCGACGTCGACACCGAGCAGGTCGCGTTCCGGAAGGGGCTGGTGAAGCTCGGCCGGATCTGCGGCTACGAGATCATCGACGGCGCGATGGAGACCGAGTTCGTCCCGGTCGAGACGCCGCTGGCCGAGACCACCGGCGAGCGGGTGCGCGGGCTCGACGACGTCGTCATCGTCAACGTCCTCCGCGCGGCGACGCCGTTCGTCGAGGGCCTGCTCAAGGCCTTCCCCCGCGCGAAGCAGGGCGTCGTCAGCGCCGGCCGCGACGAGGCCGCCGGCCGCGACGACGACGGCCGGTTTCCGGTTTCCATCGACTACGTGAAACTCCCCGACATCGGCGCGGACGACACCGTCATCGTCGCCGACCCGATGCTCGCCACCGGGAGCACGATGTGTGCGGTCCTCGACCACGTCCGGGCGGAGGCCGACCCGGACCGCGTGGTCGTCCTCGCGGCGGTGGCCGCGCCGGAGGGGGTCCTCCGCGTCGGCGACGACTTTCCCGACGCCACCCTGCTCACGGTCGCCATCGACGACCGCCTCGACGACGACGGGTTCATCGTCCCCGGCCTCGGCGACGCCGGCGACCGGGCGTTCGGGACGACCTGACGGGCCCCGGTCG
>JBDGSZ010000012.1:0-8085 GCA_042217265.1 Haloferacaceae archaeon | reverse complement strand
TGATGCTGGAGACGACGGCCGACGTCGACGCCCACGCGGGGTCGCGCCGGAAGACGCCGGGCCAGCGGCTCGCCACCGTCCGCGCGGCCGGCGAGGCCGGCGTCCCGTTCACCACGGGCCTACTGGTCGGGATCGGCGAACGGGCCCGCGATCGGGCCGAGAGCCTGCTCGCGATCCGCGAGCTCCACGAGCGGTACGGCCACGTCCAGGAGGTCATCGTCCAGAACGTCGTCCCGAACGAGCGGTCGTCGTTCGAGCGGCCGTCGGTCCCGACCATGCGCCGGACGGTGGCGATGGCGCGGGCGGCGCTCCCCGACGAGGTGTCGGTCCAGGTGCCGCCGAACCTCTCGCCGACCCGTGCACTCCTCGACTGCGGCGTCGACGACCTGGGCGGCGTCTCGCCGGTCACCGACGACCACATCAACCCGGACTACGGGTGGCCGGCGTTGCGGGAACTCGTCGCGCTGGCCGACGACGCCGGCGTACCGCTCCAGGAGCGGCTGCCGGTCCACGACCGGTATCTCCCGGCGACGCTCCGCCACGGGGCCGTCGAGTCGCCCGTGGCCGACGCCGACCGCTGGCTGGGCGCCCCCGTGCGGCGGGCGCTCGACGCCGGCGGCGTCCACGGCGAGCGGTTCCGAGCGGTCGCCCGCCGGGAGGCGCCCCTCGACCCCGCGGCCGACGCGGCCGCGGCGCGGGCGGCCGACGACTGACCCGCGACGGGGCGGCGGCCGCGGCCGGTCAGGGGTCCTCCAGGAACCGCTCGCCGACGTCGGGGACGCGCTTGCGGACCAGCGCGTACAGCGTCGCCACGGCGACCATCGCGGCCGTGAGCCGCCGGACGGTCGGCCCGAACAGGACGAGCCCCGGGACAGAGAGGACGGCCGTCAACAGGAGATCCTCGGGGGCGCCGTCGTACCGGACCCAGTACCGCGGGGCGAGCCACCGTCCCTGCGATCGGAGGTAGACGGCTTCGTTCGAGGTGCGCTCCCAGGGCCGGAGTTCGTTTCCGGCACCGAACCAGTCGGCGACGGAGTGGACGGCGGCCGAGAGGAGCGCGAGCGCGAGCGCGACCGTCGCGAGCGAGGGCGACGAGAGCGCGAGTGCCGCGGCCCCCGCTGCCGGGGGCCAGTAGTAGTCGGGGAAGTGAAACGTCCGGCGGTGACGGCCGACCAGCAGGTCGAGGTCCGGAAACGCCCCGCCCGCGGCGCCCCCGAGGACCGCCGCGGGCGCGAGTTCCGGCGCCGTGTAGGCCACGGGCGCGGCCAGCGCCAGCCCCGTCGCCACGTGGGTCGTCACCATCATGTCAGTCGTCGGCGGTCGCCGGGGGCCGTTCGTCGGCGAGCAGGGGCGTGCCGTCGGCACGGGGGCCGAGCCGCGGGCCGTGTGGCGGGTCGTCGGGGTCGATTCGGCGGCGCTCGCGGTAGTCCGTCGAGCGCTCGACGGGAGTCCGGCCGATCGCGGTGATCATGTCGACGTAGTCCGCGACCGAGCGGAACTCGCCGTACTCGCCGCCGGCGCGCTTGGTGATCTCCTCGGAGAGGATGGTCCCCATCAGGTCGTCGGCGCCACACGAGAGCAGTTTGAGCGCCTTCTCGTCGCCGAACTTCACCCACGAGGACTGGACGTGCTCGACGTTGTCGAGGAACAGGCGGGAGACGGCGATCATCAGTTCGTCCTCGGCGTCGGACGCGCCCCCCTCGACCAGATCGCGCTCGTAGAGGGGCGTGTTCCGGTGGACGAACGAGAGCGGGACGAACTCGGTTATCGCGCCGGTCCGGTCCTGAAGATCGCGAACGACCTTCAGGTGTTCGACGCGGTGGGCGGCGTTCTCGACGTGGCCGTACATGATGGTCGCGGTGAGGTCGAGGCCGGCGGCCGCGGCCCCCTCCATCGCCGCCACCCACTCCGCCGTGTCGATCTTGCCCGGGCAGATGACCTCGCGCACCTCGTCGACGAGGATCTCGGCGGCGGTGCCGGGCGCGCTGTCGAGGCCGGCGTCGCGCAGGCGGGCGTACGTCTCGCGGTAGGTGCGGTCGGTGCCGCGCCGGGCGTGGGCGGCCTCCTCCGGCGTCATCGAGTGGACGTGGACGCCGTCGACCGCCATCGCGCGGATCTGCTCGACGTACGTGCCGGGGTCGGTCCCGTAGACCTCGGGGGGCTTGTAGTTCACCGTCGTCGCGGGGTCGTCGTGTGCGGCGAGGGCCTCGCGGTGGTCCCCGTCGAGGGCGAAGGCGGGGTGGAGGCCCGAGACCGAACACACCTCGTAGATCCCCCGCTCGACGGCGTCCCGCACCGCCCGCCGGGAGTCGGCCGGCGTCCGGGTGAAGCCGGGGTGGTCGCCCCCTCCCGCCTCGAAGTTCTCGGCGGTGTCCTTGAAGTTGCAGAACAGGCAACCGGTGTTGCAGGCGGTGGTGACGTTGTTGTTGAGGTTGGCGACGAAGGTCACCTCGTCGCCGACGACTTCGGCGCGCCGGCGGTCGGCGGCCTCGAGGACGAGTTCCTTGCGGGCGGGGTCGATCCCCTCGCGGTCGGTCCCGGTAGTGATGAGTTCGACCCCGTCGTCGACGGTCAGTCGGTCGCCGGACCGCGCCTTCGCCAGCGCGTTCTCGAACGACTGGTCGGTCCCGGGGACGACCTCGAACCCGAAGCCGTCGGCGCCCGCGTCGGTCATCGCCGAACCACGGGCCCCGGACGACAAAAAGCGGTCGGTCGTCGCGCCGGCCGTCCGGCCAGCGGGATCGCCCGCGTGGCCGCGACGCGGTCGGCACCGCCCGCCACGGATTTATGCCCGTGGCCGACAGTCGTCCGCTATGAGCGACGCGCGGACGGACCGGCGGCACGAGTACGGGTTCCTCGACGACCTCGACCTGTCGGGGGCGACCTCGTTCGACGAGACCTACCGGACCGACCACTCGGAGGACTACGGCACGCCGCCGAGCGAGGACCGCCGCCCGGACGTCGTCGTCTGGCCGGCGACGACGGCGGACGTCTCGGCGGTGCTCGCGGCGTGTGACGAGCGCGGGGTGCCGGTGACGCCGTACGCGGCCGGGAGCGGCCTGGAGGGCGGGTCGGTCCCGACGTCGGGGGGCGTGAGCCTCGACCTGACCCGGATGGACGGGATCGTCGACGTGCGGCCCGAGGACCTCCAGGTCGACGTCCAGGCCGGCGTGGTCGGCGGCGACCTGAACGAACGGCTCGGCGACCACGGGCTCTTCTTCCCGCCGCTGCCGTCCTCGGGCGAGTTCTCGACCATCGGCGGGATGATCGCCACCGACGCCAGCGGCATGAAGACCGTCAAGTACGGCGAGGTGGCCGACTGGGTGCTCGAACTCGAGGCCGTCCTCGCCGACGGGACGGTGGTCGAGCTCGGGAGCAAGGCGATCAAGACCTCCAGCGGCTACAACCTGAAGGACGTCGTGATCGGCAGCGAGGGGACGCTCGCGGTGGTCACGCGGGCGACGCTCCGCCTCGCGGGCATTCCCGAGCAGAAGGTGGCCGGGCGGGCGGTCTTCCCCGACCTCGACGCCGCCACCAGCGCCGTCGCCGACGCCGTCACCGCTGGCGTCGACGTCGCCACCATCGAACTCATCGACGAGGTGAGCGCCGCGATGGCAAACGACTACGCCGGCCTCGACCTCCCCGACGCGCCGATGACCTTCGTCGAGTTCCACGCCGACCACGGGGTCGAGGAGGAGGTGGAGTTCTGTCGCACGATCTTCGAGGCCCACGGCGTCGAGCGGTTCGAGACCAGTTCCGACGAGCGCGAGATGGCCGACCTCTGGCAGGCCCGGAAGGACCTCGCCTACGCCGCCGACGAGTGGGACGAGGACCTCGAACGGCACAAGTTCGGCGACGTGACCGTGCCCATCAGCCGCTACGCCGACCTCATCCGCGAGGTGAAGGCCATCGCCGACGAACACGGGTTCGTCGCGCCCTGCTTCGGCCACGCGGGCGACGGCAACCTCCACTACACCGTGATGCTCGACACGGACGATCCGGACGCGGAGGCGGTGGCCGACGAGGTGTACGCCGAGGTCTGCCGCCGAGCGCTCGACCTCGGCGGGACCGTCACCGGCGAACACGGCATCGGGGAGGGGAAAAGGAAGTTCATGCGCGCGGAGCACGGCGCCGCCGTCGACCTGATGCGGCGGGTCAAGCACGCGTTCGACCCGAACGGGACGCTGAACCCCGGGAAGGTCCTGCCCGAGGAGGACTGAGTTCGGCCGGTCGCTCCCCGGTCCGGTCGCCGGACGCCGGCGTCCGGGCGCGCCGCCGGTCGGGTCAGACCGCGTCGCCGAGGAGTTCGAGCGTCCGTTCGGCCGTCGCGTCGTCGGCCGGCGCCGGGATCTTGACCAGCGGCTCGTCGATGACGTCGCGGGCGGCCACCTCGCGGAAGCGCTCCGCCGCGCGCTCCGGATCGCCGGCGACGCCGAGGGCGTCGACCATTCCGTCCGTGACGGCGTCGGTCGCCGCCTCCCGCTCGCCGGCGTGCCACGCCTCCGCGATCCGCTCGGCGCGGTCGGGGAACCGGTCGCCGACCGCGCGGCGGTAGCCCTCGCCGCTCCCGACGTAGTACGCGACGTGGGCGCGGACCAGGTCCCGCGCCTCGTCGGGGTCGTCGGCCACGGCGGCCGGGACGTACGGCCGGACGGCGATGTCGTCGGGATCCCGGCCGGACTCGCGGGCCGTCCGGGCCACCGTCTCGAAGGCCTCCCCGAGGTCCGGGAACGGGACGTTGTGCGGGAGCCACCCGTCGCCGACGCGGCCGGTGGCGCGCCGGGCGGCCGGGCCGAGCGCCGCGAGCGACACCGAGACGTCGGCGTCGAGCGGCGGCACGCCGCTCGCGGCGACGAGTTCGCCCTCGTAGTCGACGGTCCCCTCCGCGTCGCCGGTCAGCCGGCGGACGGCCTCCCCCGTCTCGTGGAGGCGCCGGACCGGCCGGTGGAACTCCATACCGTGGAGGCTCCCGACCGCCTGCTCGGTGCTGGTCCCGAGGCCAAGGTGGACGCGGCCGGGGGCGCGCCGGGCGAGCGTCGCCGCGCCGGTGGCGAGCGTCGCCGGGGTGCGGGAGAAGACGTTGACGATGGCGGTCCCGAGGGCCGCGCGCTCGGCGCCGGCGGCGGCGGTCGCGAGGCGGACGAACGCGTCGTCGCCCCACAGTTCGCCGGTCCAGAGGGAGTCGTAGCCCCACGACTCCAGTCGCGCCGCGAGCGTCGCGTCGTCCGTCGGGAGGTCCGGGAGGAGCGCACCGACCATGCCCGCCGGTCGCTCCCCGCACACATCAATCCACGCGGTCGGCCACGGCGTCGGCGAGCGCGGGGAGGACCCGCGTCACGTCGGCCCGGAGGACGACGTCGGCGAGGCCGTCGACGTCGGTCGGGTCGAGGTTGACGACGACGAGCCGGCCCGAGCGCGCGGCGGTCCGCGGGAGCGACGCCGCCGGTTCGACCGTGAGCGACGACCCGACGGCGAGGAAGGCGTCGGCGTCCCGCGCGAGCCGGCGGGCCTCCGCAAGCCGCTCCCGCGGGAGCGCCTCGCCGAACAGGGTCACGTCGGGCTTGAGCGGCCCGCCGCAGTCACAGCGCGGCGGGAGGTCCCCGTCCGCGGCCCGCTCCCGGACCGGGGCGGCGTCGTACCGGGCGTCGCAGGCCTCACAGACCACGCGGCGGGCGTTCCCGTGGAGCTCCACCACCCGCTCGCTGCCCGCGGCGGCGTGGAGGCCGTCGGTGTTCTGGGTGAGCACGGCGTCGATGGCGCCCAGCCGTTCCAGGCGGGCCAGCGCCTCGTGGGCGGCGTTCGGCTCGGGGTCGTCGCCGAACAGCGCCTCGTGGAGGTCGACCCGGTCGCGCCAGAACCCCGCCGGGTCGCGGCGGAACCGGCCGTACTCGAAGTCGGCGGGGTCGAACGCCGTCTCCCAGACGCCGTCGTCGCCCCGGAAGGTCGGGACGCCCGAGGCGGCGCTGACGCCCGCGCCCGTCAGGACGGCCGCCGTGTCGGCCCCGCTCAGGGCCTCGGCCACCCGCGCCACGCGGTCGTCGACGCCCCGTTCGCCCGCGCCGTCGTCCATGCCACACGCTGGGACCGTCGGGGGCAAAAACCGCGCGGACCGCCTGCGACGGATGGGAGCCGCGCGAGCCGCCCGGACGGCGAGTGAAACCTTCATGTCGCCGGGCGTTCCGGTCACGGCCATGACGAGCGTCAAGGAGTTCGTCGTCGAGCGGGAGCCGACCGCCGACGAACTCGGGCGGGGCCGGTTCCGGTTCACCGACGACTACTCCGTCTTCGACTGGGGGAAGATGCCCGACGCCATCCCGGGCAAGGGGGCGAGCCTGTGCACGATGGGGGCGTTCAACTTCGGGCTGCTGGAGCTCAACGAGGTCCCGACCCACTTCCGGGGCGTCGTCGAGGACGGGGAGACCGTCCCGCTCGGCGAGGCCGAGGAGCCGCCCAGCGAGATGGCCATCGAGCTGACGCAGGTGCCGGACCTGCCCCACGAGGACGGCGCGTACGACTACGACGCCTACCACGCGGCCGCGGGCGATAGCTTCCTCGTGCCGCTGGAGGTCGTCTTCCGGAACGCGGTCCCGCCGGGGTCGAGCCTTCGGGACCGCCGCGAGCCGGGCGAGGTCGGCCTCGACCGGTCGTCGTGGCCGGACGGCGCCGTGGAACTGCCCGAGCCGCTGGTCGAGTTCTCGACGAAGTACGAGGAACAGGACCGCTACCTCGACGACGTGGAGGCCGAGCGGATCGCCGGCGCGGCCGACCTCGAACGGCTCCGGCAGATGGCCCGCGCGGTGAACCACGTGCTCACCACCCACGCCGCGGACCGCGGGTTCACCCACGAGGACGGGAAGATCGAGTGTCTCTACCACGACGGCGCCATCAAGCTCGCCGACGTCGTCGGGACCTTCGACGAGAACCGCTTCGCCTACGACGGCCAGGAGGTGTCAAAGGAGGTCGTCCGGCAGTACTACAAGCGCGAACACCCCGGGTGGGTGGAGGCGGTGAGCGCGGCGAAGGCCGAGGCCCGCGAGCGGGGCGTGGCCGACTGGCGGGCGCTCTGTGACCGCTCGCCGCCGTCGCTACCCGCGGACGTCGTCGAGGCCGTCGCCGACCTCTACACCGCCGGGACGAACGCCTACACCGACGGCGAGTGGTTCGTGGCGCCGTCGATGGCGGCGGCCGTCGAGCGGGTCGCCGGCCTGTAGCGCGGTCAGTCGTCCGAGTGCTCGGCCTCGACGGCGCCGGGGGCCCCGTCGACCGGGCGGTCGGGCGTCGCGCGCTCGGCGGCCTCGGGCAGGCCGAGCTGGTAGCGGTCGCCGGGCACGTCGTCGCGGAGTTCCGTCCGTCCCCAGTGGGTGGTCACGTCGTCGGCGAGGTGCATCCGGACCGCCTCGAGGAGCGCCTCGGCCTCGAGGGGCTGCCCGCGGCGCTTGAGCTCCTCGACATCGGCGTCGTCGGGCACGTTGAACGCGCGCTGGGTGATGATGGGCCCCTGGTCGAGGTCGGTGGTCACGTAGTGGGCGGTGACGCCGGCGACCCGGACGCCCTCCTCCTTGGCCTGCCGGTAGGCGGCGGCGCCGGGGAACGCGGGGAGCAGCGACGGGTGGATGTTGATGATTCGGTCCTCGTAGCGGAAGACGACGTCGGGCGAGAGGACGCGCATGTACCGCGCCAGCACCACCAGGTCGACGTCGTACTCGTCGAGCAGGTCGAGGAGGCGATCCTCGTCGGGGACGCCCTTGTCGTCGCCGACGTCGTGGAAGGGAATCTCGTAGCGCTCGGCCAGCGGCCGCAGGTCGTCGTGGTTCCCGACGACGACTGAGATCTCGGCGCCGAGGTCGTCGTTTGCCCACGCCTCGACCATCGCCTCCAGGCAGTGGGACTCCCTGGTGACGAGGACGGCGATGCGCTTGGTGTCGCGCTCGCTCGGGAACCGCACCTGGACGTCCACGCCGAGGTCGTCGCCGACGTCGTGGAGCGCGTCCCGGAGCGTCCCCCGCCGGCAGACCATCTCCGAGGTGTCGGCGTGGAGGGTCATCCGGAAGATGCCCTCGCGGACGTTCTGGTCGATGTCCTCGA
>JBDGSZ010000010.1:0-8093 GCA_042217265.1 Haloferacaceae archaeon | reverse complement strand
GAGCCGATGACGGGCGGGTTGAGGACGGCCCCGAACCGTCGGAAGACGCCGCGGTCGCGGAGGCGACGGACCCGGTCGAGCGCCTCCGTTTCCGTCACCCCGAGGTCCCGCCCCACCGCCCGAAAGGGTCGCTCGGCGATCGGGAACCCCGACTGGTAGCCGTCGACGAGTGCGGCATCGACGTCGTCGAGACCCGTCCGCCAGTCGTCGGTCATTGGCCGTGGTACGGAACGGGTCCACCTACGCTTTTCGCTCCACCGACGCGGCGCCGGGCGCCGGGTCGTGCGCGCGGTCCGCCGAACCGACCGTTTTTGTACCCTGCCGCACAGCCCTAGACACCCGATGTCGAACACCATACGGACCGTCCTGGGGCGGGCGGCGCGGTCGTACGTGCTGTTCGTCGCCCTCGGGTTGGTCATCGGACTGACGCTGGCCCCCGTCGCGTGGCAGGCCACCGACTCCGACGGCACCGTCGCCGTGGTCCCCGTCGCCGGAGCGATCGACGGCCCTACCGCCGACGCGTACCAATCGATGATGCGACAGGCGAGACAGGACTCGGACGTGAAGGCGGTGGTCCTCGTGGCCAACAGCGGGGGTGGGAGCGCCTCGGCCAGCGAGGAGATGTACTTGCAGACGAAACGGACGGCAAAGCGGATGCCGGTCGTAACGAGCATCGACGCCGCGGCGCTCTCCGGGGCCTACTACACCGTCGCCCCGAGCGACCGCATCTACGCCAAGCCCTCCTCGCTCGTCGGGAGCGTCGGGGTGCTGGCCAACGCCCCATCCGACGTCGAGCCGAACAACATCATCGCGACCACGGGGCCGAACAAGCTCACCGGCAGCGACGCCCGCGAGTTCTACGGCATCCTCGAGTCGCTCGGGAACGCGTTCTATAACGCCGTCGAGACGTCCCGCGGCGACCGCCTGAAGCTCTCCCGGACCGAGCTGGCACAGGGCCGCTTCTGGGCGGGGAGCCAGGCCGTCCAGAACGGAATGGCCGACGAGATCGGCGGACAGCAGGCGGCCATCGCGTACGCCGCCGAGCAGGCCGGGCTGGAGGACTACGACGTGAAGCGGCTCCGTCCCGACGGGCAGGCCCGCTTCCTCTCGCGGTCGAACTACCTTGCCTCCGAGGTGCCCAACAAGACGATGGTCGGGCCGTCGTACCTCCTGGGCGACGAGAGCGAGACCCCCAGCTTCCTGATGGTGGCGGGGTCGTACCTCGACGAGGCGAACGAGTCGAAGGCGGGCGAGGGGGCGCTGGCCCGGAGCGGAACGTCGGGCGATGCGGCGCTCGAGAACCGGAGCGCCGTGCGTCCCGGCGCCGCCCGGCCGGCGGAGGTGGGCGCGTGAACCCCGCCGACTGGGCCAAGCGCGTCGTGGCGCTCGTCCTCGCCGCGGCCGTGGTCGTCGGCCTGGCCGGCGGGGCTGCGCTGTTCGCCCCGGAGCCGTCTCCCCCGGGGGAGCCGCCCGAGCTCGCCGAGTTCCAGCCCGACCGCGTCAACAGCGAACCGCTCCCGGCGACGGGGGAGGTCCGACCTGACCGGAGCGCGGTCGAGGGGAGCGGGACGGTCGTCATCGACGCGGGACACGACAACCGCTTCAGCCGGGCCGACATCCAGCCCCTGGTTCGCGGGCTGACCCGCGTGGGGTACGACGTCGAGTTCTACCGCCAGGGCGACCTCGGGGCGGAACTCGAGGACGCGAAGGCCTTCGTGGTCATCGACCCCGGAACCGAGTACAAGTCCGGGGACGTCGACGACATCCGGAAGTTCACCGGCCAGGGCGGCCACCTGCTGGTCGTCGGCGAACCCGACCGGATCCGGATCGGCGGCGGGCTGTTCGGCGTCTCCATCGTCAACCGGGAGAGCGCGCTGACGACGCTGACCTCCAGTTACGGGATGAGCGTCGACACCGCCTACCTCTACAACCAGGAGAACGCCGACACGAACTACAAGTTCATCACGACCGAACCGGGCGAGAACGCCGACATCGAGGGCGTCGAGCGGACGACGATGTACACCGCGGCGGCCGTCCGCATCCAGGGCGGGACGGTCCTCCTCCGGTCGACCCCGAACACCCTCAAGTCGAGCACCGACGAGGAGACCGGACAGCACCCCGTCGCGGTCCGCCGCAACGAGGTCGTCCTCCTCGGCGACAAGTCGTTCATGTCGAGCGGACGGTACAAGGTCGCCGACAACGAGGCGTTCGTCGCGTACCTCGTCGAGTTCCTCGGGAGTAGCGACCGGGAGCCCGGACAGGAGATCGGCGGCGGCGAGGGCGGGTCCGAGCCCGCCGGGCCACAGTCCGACAGGTCGGGGTCGCCGACGCCCGAGTGACCGGGCCGCGGATCCGTCGCCGGTAGGGTCGGCGGCGCGCCGAGCGGGACCCTTTTGCGCACCGCGCCGCAAGCGGGCGTATGGTCCAGGCGACCCCCGAGTTCGGCGAGTGGCCCCTGAAGCGGCTGATGACCGAGGTGGTCGGCTCCGGCGTGAAGTCGGCCGAGGACATGACCCGCGAGCAGGCGAGCGAGGCGCTGGAGCGCATCCTCGCCGGCGAACCCGACCCGACGACGCTCGGCGCGTTCTGGCTGGCCAACCGGTGGAAGCACAACACGCCCGAGGAACTCGCGGCCTACACCGACGTGATGTGCGACCGCGTCGAGTACGCCGTCCCGGACGCCGACCCTGTCGACTGCGGCGCCAACTACGACGGCAAGGGCCGGACGGCCCTGCTCGGCGTCGCCGCCGGAATCACGGCCGCGGGCGCCGGCACGCCCGTGGTCGTCCACTCCGGTGACCGCGTCCCGACACAGAAGCAGGACGCATACAAGCACGTCCTCGACGAGCTCGACGTGGCGACGGAACTGACGCCGCGCGACTCCGTGGAGATGGTCGACGCGACCGGCTTCGGCTTCTACTACCAGCCGGCGTTCAACCCGGCGATCGACGACCTGTTCGACCGGCGCGACCGGATGGGCGTGCGGACCTTCCTCAACACCGTCGAGACGCTCGCAAACCCCGCCGGAGCCGATGTCCACCTCGGCTCGTTCTACCACCTCGCGTTCGCCAAGAAGGTCTGTGAGACCGTCGAGCGGAGCCGCCACCACGGCCTGGACCGCGTCATCATGTTCCAGGGGATGGAGGGGTACGACGACATCCGCCCCGGGTACACGAAGGTCGCCGAGTGGCACGCGCCCGCCGGCGACGCCGACGCCGAGGATGGGATGGCCGGCGACTTCGACGACTACGCGATCGAGACCGCGGAGTACGGCATGGACTTCGAGGAGGCGGATCTTGAGGTCGACGACGTGGCGGGCGACTCGGCGCGGATCACCCGCGAGGTGCTGACCGGCGACCGGACCGACCACTGGCGGGACGCCGTCGCGCTCAACGCCGCTTTCCGGATCTACGCCGGCGGCGACGCCGACTCCCTCGAGGAAGGGCTCTCGGCCGCCCGTGACGCCATCGACGGCGGCGGCGCCGCCGCGGTCCTCGACGACCTGCAGGGGTTCTGACCGGACGGTTTTTGGGCCGGACGGCCCTCCGGCGGACATGAGCGACGCGACGGACGACCGCCGTTCGACGGGCTTGCCCGCGATCGACCGAGCGCTCGGCGGCGGGGTACCGCCGGGGACGCTCGTCGCGGTCGTCGGGGGCGCGGGCGTCCCGACCGAACCCGTCCTGTACGCGGCCGCGACGCCGCGCCCGACGCGATACCTGACGACGCTCCGGCCGCCCGACGAGGTCGAGGCGGCGCTCGCGCGACACGGCGCCGACGCGACCGTCGGCCGGGTGTCCGGCGACGAACTGCTGGCCGACCACTCGCACCTGGAGGGGTTGGCGGGGTCGACCGTCGTCGTCGACCCGGTCACGGACGCCGAGCGGGGCGGGCGGGAGGAGTACCGCGATCTGCTCGCCGCGGCGAAGCGGGCGCTCCGGGCCGGCGGGGGGGTCGGCGTCCTCCACTGCGCCGAGACGACGCCGCCGACGCTGCGCCGGGACCTGACGCTCGCCCGGGCCGACCACGTCTGGCGGGTCGACCTGCTCGCCGACGACCGCGTCGAGGTCCGGCTCACGGTCACCAAGGCGCGCGGGACCGCGCTTCCGGACCGCCCGTTCGCGCTCGACGTCGCCGCCGACGGCGTGACCGCGAGCCCCGTCGGGGAGTGACGGACCGGCGTCGGCCGGATCGACCGCGGGCGGGGGCGCCGGTCCGGCGCCGATGACCACCCTTTTCGGCCCGCCCGTCGTCGTGGCCGACCATGCACGAGAAGGCGGACGCCGACAACCCCGAGGCCGTCCTGCACACCTCCCGCGGCGACGTGCGGGTCGAGCTGTTCGCCGACCGCGCCCCCCGCACCGTCGGGAACTTCGTGGGCTTGGCGACCGGCGCCGACGACCCCGGCGCCGACCCCGCACCCGGGACCGGCGCCTGGACCGATCCCGAGACGGGCGAGACGCGGACGGACCCGCTCTACGACGACGTGCTCGTCCACCGCGTCATCGAGGGGTTCATGATCCAGACCGGCGACCCGACCGGGACCGGCCGCGGCGGCCCGGGCTACGAGTTCGACGACGAGTTCCACCCCGAACTCCGCCACGACGCCGCCGGCGTCCTCAGCATGGCCAACTCCGGCCCCGACACCAACGGCTCGCAGTTCTTCGTCACCCTCGACGCACAGCCACACCTCGACGACCGCCACGCCGTCTTCGGTCAGGTGCTCTCGGGCATGGACGTCGTCGAGGGGATCGGGAGCGTCCCGACCGACGGGAACGACCGCCCGCGCGAGGACATCCTGCTGGAGTCGGTGACCGTCGAGCGGTAGGCGGACCCTGCCGGAGTCGGTGACCGTCGAGCGGAAGCGGCGCCTCGGAGCGGATCGAGCGACCGACAGACGAAAGGTCGCGCCGGCGCTACCCGCCCCCATGAGCGACGACGCCCCGCGCCCGAGCGAGGTCGGGTCGAGCGACGACGCGCCCCCGGTCGAGGAGAAGCCGTACAAGGTGATCTTCGAGGCCAACAAGTGCTTCGGCGCCGGGAAGTGCGCCGAGGTCTCGGACAACTGGGAACTCGACCTCGACACCGGAGTGGCGCGGCCGCGGAGCTACTACCTGACCGAGGACCAGGTCGACGGGAACGTGCGGGCGGCCGAGGCCTGTCCGGCCAAGAAGGGGCGGGGCGTCATCCACGTCGTCGACCGCCGGACCGACGAGGAGATCGCCCCCGACCCGGAGGGCGACGGGACGCTGAGCGTCGACTGGTGACCGAAACGGACTTGCGACCGACGACGGAAGGAACTGCCGGGCGAGGGTAGCCAAGCCCGGCCAACGGCGGTGGGCTTAAGACCCACTCTCTCAGGAGTCCCTGGGTTCGAATCCCAGCCCTCGCATCCTCGACGCGACCGGGAGAGCGGCGCGACACCGAAAGCCGTTTCAATCCCTAATTACATGTCATTAGCATGCTCCCGACCGACGCCCCCGCACGCCCGGACTTCCTGCTCGCGGCGATGGGCGCGGCGCTGCTCTGCGGGTTCGGCGTCGGGTGGCTGTCGGCGATACCGCTCAGACTCGCCGGCGGTGCGGGGTCGCTCGTGGCGAGCCTCGCGCTCGCGGACGGGCTCTTGCGGCCGCCGTAGGACGGTTTGACGACGCAGTGCAGCGCGGCGGTTCAGCTTCTCGAAGCAGTTCGGCAAAAGGCGAAGCGGCCGCGAAAAGCGCGGCCGTGCCGCCCTGAGTTGGTCCCCGCTGACGCTTCGGCCCTCCAAGACGAAGCGTCACGCGATACAAGTGGCCGGCTTCACTTAAGCGTGCCGGGGCCGGCAGGCTCGTGGGGGGATCACGAACGGGGCGCTTTTTGCCGGGCGGCGCCTCAGAGGGTACATGACAGAGGTACCGGACAGGGCTCGCCGGGCGTTCCGCGACCACGACGCCTTCGATCCGTCGGCGAAGCCAGGCGCTTTCGCCGCGGTCACGACGCCGTTCGACGCCGAGGTGCGCGCCGGGGAGGGCACGGACGGGCGGATCGAGTTCGCGGTCGAGGTGCGCGTGCCGCGCCTGTCGACCGTCGTCGAGGGCGAGGTGGCCGACGTGGTCGAGGAGGGCTGGGCGGAGACCTTCGAGCTGCGGGTCACGGACCCCGGGGGCGTGACCCGCGGCGACCGGGACCTCGACCCGTCGGTCCGGGCGGTCGACGGCGCGCTGGTCGTGACCGTCGGGTTCGAGGACGTCGATCCGCGGCGGGGCGTCGCGGACGCGCTGGCGCTCGTGAACTTCGTCGAGGGGACGTACGTCCAGGGGGTCATCCCCGGCTACGAGTACACCGAGCCGGTGGCCGGCATCCTCGCGGAGGCGCGCCGGGCTGCGGGCGCCGAGGACTAGTCCATCGCGATGTAGGTCTGGGTGTCGGCGACGCCCTCGATGGTCCGGACGTGGTCGGCGACGGCCTCGCGGACGTCGCCGGGCGAGCCGACGTCCACCTTCGCGATGAAGTCGACGTCGCCGGCGACGACGTTGGTGTGTACCACGCCGTCGACGTCGTTCATCTCGGCTTTGATCCGCTCCGCGTCGCCGGTCGAGGCCTTCACCATGACGTACGCGACGACCATCTCAGTCACCCCCCGCGTCCTCGCCGACGAGCAGTTGGCGGACCTCCTCCAGCACCTCGAACTCCGCGAGGACGGCGAGGCGGTCGCCGGCCTCGACGGAGTCGTCGGGGAACGGGATGCCCATCGGCTCCCCCGCCTTGCCGAACGCGAGGAGCCGGGCGCGGGCGGGGAGGGCGATCTCGTCGATGGTGTACCCGTGCACCGGCGACTCCTGGCGCACCGTCACGAGCAGCAACTGGAGGTCCTGCGCCACGTCGGCGATGGCCTGGATGTTCCCCCCCAGCAGGGCGTTCTTGGCGCCGACGGCGCCGAGGCGTTCGGGGTAGACGATCTCGTCGACCTGGTCGGCGTACTTGCGGTACATCTCCTCGCGGTAGTCCTCGTCGATGCGGAGCACCGTCCGGCAGCCGTGGTGTTTGGCGATCATGCAGGTGGCGAAGTTGGCGTTGATGTCCCCGGTGAGGGCGCCGACGGCGTCGGCGGTCTCGATTCCCGCGTCCTCCAGGGTGTCCTCGCGGGCGCCGTCGCCCGCGATCGTCTCGAACCCCTGGTCGGCGGCGCGATCGACCCGGTCCGAGTCGACGTCGACGACGACCACGCGGTGTCCCTCCTCGCGTAGGACGCGGGCCGTGCGGAGCCCGACCCGTCCGGCGCCCACGATAACGAATCGCATGCGCCACTGTACGGCGGCGGGGGCGAAAAGGTTTCCTCGCCAAACCTTTTGCCGGCGCCGGGCGTAGCGCGGGCATGGTCCGTGCGTTCGTGATGGTGAAGACCGAGGCCGGGGAGGCCGAACGGCTCGTCGCCGCCATCCGCGGGACCGAGGACGTCCTCGAGGCACACGTCGTCGCCGGGTCGTACGACATCATCGCGGAGGTCGAGGCCGACGAGGTCTACGAGATACTTGGCGCGGCGGCCGACGGCGTGCGTTCGCTCGACGGCGTCGCCGACACCCGGACGTACATCGCGATGGACTGACGGCACGGATGACGCCGCGTGCCGCGGCCGGCGTCGGCGAGTCGACACGCCGAAGTCGCGCGGACCCGTACCGCGCCGTATGGTCGTCGAAGTCGTGCTCACCGGGGTCGTGCTGGTCGCCCACACCCTCATCGCGGCGGTGCTGACCCGGTTTCTCCGCATCCGGATGAACACCCGGTGGGGGGCGGTCCTCTACACCCTCCTGCTGGTTCCGGTGGTCCTGACCGTCACCACGCTCCTGTTCGGCCAGCTGCCGCTCGTCCCGCTCGGCGGCGCGACGACCGTGCTGGCGGTGATGGTCGGGATGCCGCTGGCGCTCGGGTTCACCATCGACGTGCTCTACGTGCCCGCGCCCGAGGAGTACGACCTGCCTGAGGCCCGGTAACGACCTGCTGGAGGTCCGGTTGCCTGAGATCCGGTAACGACCTGCCGGAGGTCCGGTTGCCTGAGATCCGGTAACAACCTGCCGGAGGTCCGGTTGCCTGAGGTCCGGTAACAACCTGCCGGA
>JBDGSZ010000106.1:0-8133 GCA_042217265.1 Haloferacaceae archaeon | reverse complement strand
AGGGGGCCGTCGCGCACGCCGACCGGGAGTACGTCCGCGTCGACGAGGTGCGGCGGGCGGCCGCGGCGCTCCGCCGGGCGCTAGGATCGGATCGACTGACCGCGTACGCCTGACAGCTACGCGTAACTCGCCTCGCGCACCTCGCGCACCACGTCGGCGAGGTCGTCGACGAACTCCTCGAAGTCGGGGTTCTCCTCGCCGCGCACCCACTTGTGGCGCACGACGCCGTCCGAATCGAGGACGAACACGCTCCGCTCGGACACCTCGAAGTGGCCGTACATGTCCTCCTGGACGACGTCGTAGGCGTGGGTCACCTCGTGCTCGTGGTCCGAGAGCATGGGCACGTCGAGGTCCTCCTTGACGATGAACTCGTTGTGGGCGAAGGACATGTCGACGCTGATGCCGTAGACGTCGGCGTCCAGGTTCTCGAAGACGTCGGCGTCGGAACTGAACGCCCGCATCTCGTCGGTACACCCGCTCGTGAACGCCGCGGGGTAAAACGCGAGGACGACCGGACCGTCGCCGAGGGCGTCCTCTAACTCGAACGTCTCGACGTCGTTGTACGCCCGGCCGCGTGCGACCGGGAGGCTGAACCGGGGGGCGTCGTCCCCTTCTTCGACCGTCATACCCGTCACTCGCCCCCCGGTCACATAGCGTTTGCGCGCCGCCCCCTGCGCGTCCGCACAGCGCTTATCCGGGTGGGCCGCCGACGTCCCGGGCGTGTCACGGGACAGGGATCCGCCGCGCGACGCCGGGTTGCCCCCCGGCTACGACGACGAGGACCCGTACGAGGGCGAGGACCTCTCGACGTACCCCGACTGGTGGCGACGCAACGTCGAGGAGTTCCGCGAGCACGGGATGCGGCCGTACCGGCCGCCGCGACTGGCCGACGGGACCCTCTCGCCGTCGCTGCTCGCCGACCTCGAGGCGGAGTACGGCGTCGACGTCCGGTTTCGCGCCGTCGACCCGCAGGCCGGCGGCGACTGGGAGCTCGTCGTCGACGACGAGCCGGTCCTCGCGGTCGGGAAGTACCGCCACGGCGACGGCTACTCGGTGTACGAGGTCGCCCCGGACGAGGTGCGGGCCGCGGTCGACGCGGCGGCCGACGGGGGCTGAACGACCGCCCTCAGCGCACCACGTACACGTCGTCGCCGTCGACCTCGACGTCGTAGGTCGGGATGGCGACCGCCTCGTCCTTGATGTTCTTCCCCGTGGTCACGTCGAACTTCCAGCCGTGCCACGGACAGGTCACGATCTCGCCCTCCTGGACGTACTCCCACTCCCAGCCGTCCGACCCGACGACCATCCGGCCGGTCAGCTCGCCCTCGCACAGGGGGGCGGCCTGGTGGGGACAGAAGTTGGGGAGCGCGTGGAGCTCGCCGTCGACCCGGAAGACGGCCACCTCCTGGCCCTCCACCTCGACGATGACCCGCGAGCCGTCCTCGGCGAGGTCGGCCATCGAGGCGACCCGGTGACGGGTGCCGGCGCCGTCGTCGGAGGCCGGCTCGCCCCGACCGTCGCCGATCGCGTCCGTGTCCGCGTCCACGCTACACCTCCAGGTCGAACACGTCGGCGGCCGTGCCGCCCATGATGGCGTCCAGCGTGTCGGCGTCGAACCGGCCACGGATGCGGTCGAACAGCTCCTCCGGCGGGTCGAAGTCGGGGTGGGGCAGATCTGAGCTGTACATGATGTTCTCCGGCCCGGCCATCTCGATCATCATCCCGAGGTGCTCGGGGTTGTCCGCGGTGTACCCGACCGGCTGGGTGGAGAAGTAGAACCGCTCGTCGACGTACTTCGACGGGAGCTTCTCCAGCCCGGGCACCTCGTCGGAGAGCTCGAGGTAGTGGTCGTCGAGCCGCCACTTCATGTAGGGGATGTAGCCCACGCCCGCCTCCTGGAAGACGAACTCCAGGTCCGGGAACCGCTCGGGGACGGCCTCGAACAGCATCGACGTGAGGTTCCACATGTGCGAGAAGGGGTGAACGACCGCGTGGTCCTCGGCGTAGGTCTCGGCCCACTTGCGGAGGACCGGGAAGATGTCGGCGGTCGCGCCCGACCCGGAGTGGAGCATGACGGGCAGATCGTTGTCCTCCGCCGCCTCGTAGATGGGATCGTACCACCTGTGGCCCGGCGGGGGCACGAGGCCGGTCGCGGGCAGGGCGACGCCGACGACGCCGTCCTCGTCGGCCCGGTCGTCGATCTCCTCGGCCGCCTTGTCGGGGGCCTGCGGGGCGGCGAGCACCGGGGTCAGCATCACGTCGTCGTGGTCGTCCACGAACTGGTCGAGGATCCACTCGTTGTACGCCTCCGCCAGCGCCACCGCCGCGTGGTCGTTGTTGACCGTCGGGAGCGATAGGTTCAGCGTCGGGTTGAGGATCGAGTAGTCGAGGTCGAACTCCTCCATCTCGCCGCGCTTGGCCTCGACGGTGCCGGTCGGGTTGTCGCTGTAGACGTCCCCGAACGCCTCCGTGTGGATGAACGGGGGCATCGGGTGCGCGACCGAGTAGACGTCGTGCTCCGGGTGGGCGGCATCCTCGACGATGCGCCGCAACCCGCGGTCGCTCTCGTCCATGTACTCCAGCAGGTCGTTCACGTGCTCGGTGACGTGGGCGTCGGTGTCGACCACCACGTCCACCTCGTCGAGGGTCCGCATCCGACCCGCCTCCGCGTGCTGTGCCATACCCGGCCCTCGCGTGTGCGGCGACTTGACGCTTTCCCAGGCGGAGAGGGCGACCGGAACCGCCCGACATGCCGGCGGGCGGACGACGGACGACGGACTGCGAGTTCAGAACTCCCGCCCCTCGTCGCGGAGGTCGGCCGCCGTCGCGCCGTCCTTGATGGCCGCCTCCAGTTCCGTCTCCTCGGCGGCGATCCCGGCCGCCGTCTCCGCGACCGCCGGCGCGTCGTCGGCCGGCACGACGACGACGCCCGTCGCGTCGGCCACCACGACGTCGCCCGGCGCGACCCGCACCCCACGAACCGTCGTCGCCGCGTCGGTCGCCGCCACCCGCATCCGACCCTGCCCGGACCGCGGCGTCGGCGCCGCGTCGAAGACGGGGAACCCGCCGTCGCGTATCTCGGGGACGTCCCGGTACCCGCCGTCGACGACGACGCCGGCGACCCCCGCGGCGGCGGCGAGTTCCGACGCGCGCCCGCCCCAGCACGAGACGGTCTCGCTCACCCCGTCGAGCACGAGGATGTCGCCCGCCCCCATCGCCTCCAGCATCGCGAACGGGAAGTTCGTCGACCCCTCGCCGCGCGCCCGCTCGAAGCGGACGGGGCGGGCCCGTCCGACGGCGGCGAACGACGGGTCGGCGGCGTCGATGCCGTCGACGACGCCCGGGATGCCGTGGTCGTCGAGCGCGTCGGAGACGACGCTCGTGTCGGTTCCGCGAAACCGGTCGACGGGATCGTCGGCCATGGCTGGCCCGCGTCCCCGGCGGTGGTAAACCCGGCGGTCGGGTACCGACGCGCCGACGGTCCGGAATGCGGGACCGCCGCGCAATCGGGGCGCGCTCGCGGATCGCGCCCGAAACGACCAAACCCCGGCACGGCGTAGCCGGCGGCGTGACCGACCCGGCGCCCTACGAGGCGGTTCACGCGCGCCCCGACGGCGAGAGCACCGTCGCCCGTCACGCCCGCACCGCGGCACGACAGGGGTATGGCGGCCTCGTCGTCCGCACGCGGGGGGCGACGGTCCCCGACGGCGTCGAGGAGCGGTACGGCGTCGACCTCGTAAGCGCGATCGAGGTCACCGCCGACGACCCGGAGGCCGCGAGCGGAGCGGTCGGCGAGGCCCGCCCGGACCACACCCTCCTGCTGGTGCGCGGGGGGACGGCCCGGATGAACCGCTTCGCCGTCGAGCAGGCCCGGGTCGACGTGCTCGCCGCCCCGACCGGCGCCGGCGACGGGGCGGACCGCTTCAACCACGTGCTGGCCCGCGCCGCCGCCGAGAACGGCGTCCGCGTCGAGTTCGACCTCGCGCCGGTCCTGCGTGCCGAGGGCGGAACGCGGGTCCGCGCGGTGTCCGACCTCCGCCTGCTGGCCGACCTCGTCGAGCAGTACGACGCTCCCCACGTCGTCAGTGCCCGCGCGACCGGCCACCCCGGTCTCCGGGCGCCCCGCGAACTCGCCGCCGTCGGCGAGGCGGTCGGCCTCGACGCCGGCTTCGTGCGGGACGGCCTTGCCGAGTGGGGCCGTCTCGCCCGGCGCAACCGGGAACGGGCGAGCGACGACTTCGTGATGCCCGGCGTGTGGAAGGGTCGCGCGGACGAACGTGTCGGACCGGCCGACGACCCCGGGGACCCCGCCGACGGCGGCGACGACGACCGCGACGGGGGTGCCCCGTGAAACACCTCCCGAAGCACCTCCGGCCGCGCCGGCGCTACCTCGGCGTGGGACTGGAGGCGTGGCCGGACGCCGAGATCGACCGCGGCGGGTTCCAGGCGGCGCTCTGGGCATCCGCCCGGCGCCTGCTCGGCGATCCCGGAAGCGCGGCGGTCGGCCTCTCCGTGCTCTCCTTCCGGTTCGCCGACGGCGAGGGTGAGGCGGTCGTGCGGGCGCGGCGTGGCCGGGTCGAGGAGGCGCGGGCGGCGCTGGCCTGCGTCGCGGCCGTCGACGGCCATCCCGTCGGGGTCCGCGTCAGGGGGGTCTCGGGGACGGTCCGAGCCTGTGAAGAAAGGTATTTAGGACGGCGGGCCGGACCGATTGAGGAGAGACACGTCGTGTTCGAGAACGACCGCCGGGGAGCCGTCGCGCGCGAGGACGCGGTCGACGTGCGGCTTCCGGACGGGTTCGCGGGTGCGACGGACCTCGATTGCCGACACGAGTGATACCATGCAGGGACAAGCCCAACAGCAGGCGTACGACCGCGGCATCACCATCTTCTCGCCCGACGGCCGCCTCTACCAGGTCGAGTACGCGCGAGAGGCCGTCAAGCGGGGCACCGCGAGCATCGGCGTCCGGACCGAGAAGGGCGTCGTCCTCGCGGCCGACAAGCGCTCGCGCTCGCCGCTGATGGAGCCGACGAGCGTCGAGAAGATCCACAAGGCCGACGACCACGCCGGCATCGCCAGCGCGGGTCACGTCGCCGACGCCCGCCAGCTCATCGACTTCGCCCGCCGGCAGGCCCAGGTCAATCGGCTCCGCTTCGGCGAGGCCATCGGGATCGAGACGCTCACCAAGGAAGTCACCGATCACATCCAGCAGTACACGCAGGTCGGCGGTGCCCGCCCGTTCGGCGTCGCGCTCCTCATCGCCGGCATCGACGACGGCGAGCCGCGCCTCTACGAGACGGACCCGTCCGGCACGCCCTACGAGTGGAAGGCGGTGTCCATCGGCGCCGAGCGCTCCGAACTCCAGGACTACCTCGAGGAGCACTACGAGGACGGCCTGGCGCTCGACGACGGGGTCGACCTCGCGCTCCGCACCATCGCCTCGGCCAACGACGACGAACTCGAACCCTCGGGCGTCGACGTGGCGACCGTCTCCGGCGACACGGAGGCGTTCCGCGAACTGTCGAACGACGAGATCGAGGACCACCTCGACGCCCTCGACCTCCTGCCGTCGGACGACGACGGCGATGCCGGCGCCGAGGAGGACGCCGGTGCCGAGGAGGACGCCGGCGCCGACGAGGGCGACGAGAACGACGGCGGCGCGGACGCGGCGGAGTAGCACTCCCCTTTTCGGCGCTCTCCCCCGCCGTGGGGATGTCCACGCGCGGGAGTCGCGAGTGTCGGCCTGTCCTGCGGGGTGCGCCCGAGTGCCGAGCGCGGGGACCGACGCTCAGTAATCCTCGTAGGCGAGGTTCATCAGCCACTGCGAGAAGGCGTCGCTGTTGGGATCGACCTCCTCCTCGCCGATGAACGGGGACAGCATGTCCCCGGCCATCAGGAGCGAGAAGTCGAGGTCCTCGGCGGTGGGGGACAGGAAGTAGGTGTTGTGCCCTTCGTAGACGGTCTCCTCGCGCTCGATGAGCCCCTTCTCGACGAGCGACTCGGCGACGCGGCTCCCCTGTCGCGACGAGATGTCGAGTTCCTTCCAGAACTCGCTCTGGTGGATGCCGCCCTCCTCGCGGATCAGTTCGAGGCCCGCGCGCTCGACCTCCGACAGGTCCGCCTCCGCTTCGGCCGCGCTCATGCGGTCACCTCCGGCGTGGTCCGTCGGTCGCGAGTCACGCGCCGACGTACCCGCCCGGCCGAGTTAAACCTGTTCGTCCACCGGCTCGTACGGCGTCTCGCAGGGCGGCCCGTCCGCGAAGCGGTAGGTCGGGTCCGCGCCCGGGACGACGAGCGACGACGACCGGGTGCCGAAGCCGTCGCCGTGGACGCAGACGCCGTACTCGTGGTCGCCGAGGACCGACGCGGCGCGGTCGAGCCACGCCGCCGCCCGCTCGCTCGGTTCCGGGGCGAGCGCCGCCCGAATCCGCCGGGCGTTGTCCGCCTGTTGCTCGCCCCGGTCCGGCCGCTCCGGCGGGAGAAAAAAGCGGTCGCGGGCCGCGCCGCCCCCGCCCAGCGCGGCGCCGACGTTGACGACGACGTGGACGCCGGGGTCGAGCCGCGTCACCGTCAGGCGGCCGTCCCAGGCCAGCAGAAACGCCGCGCGGGCGTCGGTCACCACCGCCTCGAACCCCTCGTACGCGTCGCGCTCGACGGCCGACTCGACCAGCCGGGCGGCCGCCTCGGCGTCGCGTTCCCGGAGCGCGTCGTCGACGAGCAGCCCGCGCGAGCGCTCGCCGGTCGGCCCCTCCGCCCAGCGGTTGGTCAACCCGACGTAGAGGCCGTGTTCGTTGTAGCCGGTCCAGGTGCCGCCGGCCTCCAGGTCGCGCGGGGCGACGAACGCGGGGTCGCCGCCCCCGCCGCGGCGCGAGGGCGGTTCGGAGGGCCGGTCGACCGCCTCGTCGCGGTTGGCGGCGACGGCGACCGGGGATTCCTCGAAGACCTGCCACGCGAGGACGAGCGTGCACACACGGCCGGTTACGGCGCAGGGTGATTAAAAGGCGTCGTCGTACCGCCCGGGGCCGCGAGTGGCGAGCGCCGTCCGAACGGCCGCGACGTTCTCGGGCACGTCGTGGACGCGCACGATGTCGGCTCCCCGGTCGGCCGCCACGGCCGTCGCCGCGACGGTGGCCGGCAGACGCTCGCCGGCGTCGCGCCCGACAAGGCCGAACATCGATTTGTGGGAGTGGCCGACGAGCACGGGACAGCCGAGCGCCCGGAACTCGTCGAGACGCCCGAGGAGTTCGAAGCTCTCGGCCGCGGACTTCCCGAACCCGAGCCCGGGATCCACGATGACCCGCTCCCGGGGGACGCCGGCCTTCTCGGCGAGCAGCACGCGCTCGCGGAGTTCGTCGATCACGTCGGTCACCACGTCGTCGTACTCCACGTCCTTGCCGGGGACGACCGGCGCGTCGATGCTGTGCATCACCACGACCGGCACCTCGCGCTCCGCGGCGAGAAAGCGCATCTCGGGATCCTCAAGTCCCGTCACGTCGTTGAGGATGTCCGCGCCGGCGTCAAGCGCCGCCCGCCCGACCGCGGCCTTCCGGGTGTCGATGGAGACCAGCGCGTCCGTGTCCGCGACCGCCTCGACCACCGGGAGCACGCGGTCGCGTTCCTCCTCGATGCTTACCGGATCGGCGCCCGGCCGCGTCGACTCCCCGCCCACGTCCACGATGTCCGCGCCGGCGGCGACCATCGCCTCGGCCGCGGCGACGGCGTCGTCGGGGTCGAAGTATTCGCCGCCGTCGTGGAAGCTGTCGGGCGTGACGTTCAGGATGCCCATCACGGCCGTCCCGTCCTCCCAGGGGTACCGGGCGTCGTCCGCGCCGGGTGCGGGTCCGATCCCGTCGCCGAGGTCGATGGCCGCCCGGAGGTCGTCCGCGACGGCAGACAGCGCGTCGCCCGCGCAGTCGAGCGCGGCGACGAGCGAGCGGAACCCGGCGACCGTCCCCGAGAGGACGGCCTCGACCACCTCGCCGTCGGCGCGCCCGTCTCTGACCGCCGGCGTCACCCCGGCGTCGCCGGCCAGCGCCCGGAGCCGCTCGGCCCGCCGGCGGTCCAGCCGGATCGCGACCGTCCGGTGGACGCCCGCCGCCCGGAGGCGCTCGACCGCCGCGTCGGGGGCGCCGGCCG